>DBRA01000037.1:4707-13069 GCA_002305445.1 Clostridiales bacterium UBA1380
TGACCTGGTTCTGCCATCCCGCAGATACATACCTTCAGAACTACTACCACGGCATAAAGAATTCAGCGCCAAGGCGGGAGGCCGTCGTTACACTGGGCATGCTCGCCGCATACGACACGCTTCCCGAGGATAAAAAGCAGGGCGGATCATTTATAAGGCTCTCGCATGACGGCGGCGTCACATGGGGCGAGACGATAAAGGTGCCGGTATCCTCCCCGCACGGGCCGTCTCTGCTCCCCGACGGAAGGCTGCTGTATCTCGGCAAGGAGATGTACTCGGACAGCGACGAGGCGGACAAACGCGCGATCCTTGCATATGAGAGCACCGACGGCGGAGAGTCTTGGCACAGGCTCGGGAGAGTGCCGCTGCCCGAAGGCACCGTGCTCGACAACTTCCATGAGCCGCACGTCATAGGCCTGCCGGACGGCACACTGCTCGGCGCGATCCGCGCGGAAGGCGCCGGTATCGAAGGCGGATTTACGGTCTACTTCTGCCGCTCCGACGACGGCGGCAGGACATGGAGCGTCCCGCAGCCTTCCGGCATCTGCGGCTCGCCGCCGCATCTGATGATGCACTCGTCAGGAGCGCTTATCTGCACCTTCGGACGGCGCACAACACCGTTCGGCGAGCGTGCGGTCGTCAGCTACGACTGCGGCAAGACCTGGGAAGACGAGTACGTGCTCAGCGACGATGCGCCCGACGCAGACATGGGCTATCCGTCAACCGTCGAACTGTCGGACGGATCGCTGCTCACGGTGTACTATCAAAAATATACGGGCGACAGAAAATGCTCGATCCTTCAAACGCGGTGGAGACTTAAGAAGTGAAGCAGGGCAAGCGCATTACAGCCTTATCATTTCATTAAAAAGTTATCATGAGTTTTTCCGCGGCGCATCGGTTTCGATGCGCCGTATTTTTCTGCCATAATCCGTAAACAAACGGGACATGTCCGCATATAATGCATAAAAGGATGATGGCAAAGAATAAAACGCTTGATTTAATATGGATGTTGTGCTATAATATACCGAGCCGATGGCGGGTGTGCGCTTTGCACATGAAGCGGCCGCAACGGCGGATATGTATGAGTAATATTGCACAGTGATACGCTCATAAAAATTAACGAACGTCGACGACGTTATGCTATTATAGCGCCGCCGGCGCCGACGGGAGTTTTTTATGGATCAATTCGGATACGGTAAGAGGAAACGAAACACTGACAGGCGGGCCCTTGCCGAACTCACCGAAATCAGTAAATCGACCTCGGCCTACGCCGAAAAGCACACAGGCATAAAAAAGGCGGCGACATACGCGCTGATAATATGCGCGCTTGCCGTAACGGTTGGCATCGCGTCCGCGCTGTACGCGCCGATGCGCGCGCGGTCATACGAAAAGATGGCGCCGGACTGGACGCCGTCCACATCGGCCGACACCGAGGCAGAAGACGTCATCACCGTAATGCGGCAGGTGCCGGACGAAATTTTCAACGCATCGCCTGAGACGACGGAAATTATAGCAGCCGCGCTCGAGGACGATGAGGACGACGGCGGTACGATAATCGGCGAATACGTTGCCGCGAAATACTTGGCGCCGCCTCAGGCGGAGGATAGAAGGTACACGGTCGAGCTCAGTTTTTACGGCGGTGATACGATTACGATCGACACGCCGCCGATCACCGTAGGCGAACTGCTCGACTCCCTCGACATCGAGATAAACGAGAACCAGCAGCTGCGCCTTCCGCTCGACAGCATGATACGGGACGACATGACGATCGAAGTGGATTCGGTCACGACATCAACTTCAACCGAGACAAAGGCGATACCGTACGGCATTAAATATGAAGACGTCATAACCATACCGCGCGGCACGACAAAGCTTGTTTCGGCAGGGCAGAACGGCGAAACTACATATTACTACGCGGATGAGTATGTCAACGGCGAACTTGTGTCCCATACTCTGACCGGCGAAAAGGTCACGAAATATCCCGTCGACGCGGTCTACAAGCGCGGCGTCGGCGGTACCGTAACAGGCGCCGACGGAGTGACGAGGAGCTTCTCGTACATGATACAGGTGACCGCGACGACATACACCGGCGGCGGATATACGTATACGGGCCGCCCCGCCACGGAAGCGGTCATAGCTGTCGACCCTCGGGTAATCCCTCTCAATACGAAGGTATACGTCAAAGGAAATTACGGCGACTTCGGCGTCAGAGTCGCAGCCGATATCGGCGGCGGAATAAAGGGGAACATCATCGACGTTTATCTCGATGAGACAAACCCGAAATTTGCTTCGTTCGGCCTGCGCCGAATGTACGTCTACATACTTGACTGATATAAAAAAACGGACGCTGTGCGTCCGTTTTTCATCTCAGATGCGCTTATTATGTCATGCGGCGGAGCCGGCCTTTACTTTGCGCCGAACGTCTGTTATCATATATACGATGACAAACAGCCCTGCCGTAAGGACAATTTCAAAGACGAACGGAAAGATGCCAGCGTCGCGCGGCACCGACATAAACGAGATCGCGGAGCAGACGGCGGCGATAACGGCCGGTTTGATGAACCACATGACGTCGGCGCGGATATCGGTTATCTTCAGCAGCCGGACAATGCTCAGAATCGCGTTCAGTATTTCGCCGAAAATAATCGTTATAAGGTAACCCGTGATGCCGAATGCAGGCACGAGAATCACGACAAGCACGACAGATACAGCCGCGTCTATTATATTGACGATCATTGAGTAAACCTGCTGGCCGAGTCCCTTCAGCATCGCGTCCGTCGCGCTGTCGAGGTACATGACGGGCACTATGGGAGCGATGAGCCGTATGTATGTGCCCACCTCGGCGTTTGAGTAAAATATACTGCCGAAATCATACGCAAAAGTGAAAAATATGCTTGACGCAAGCGTCGCAAACGCGATGACGAAGCGGTAAATCTGAGCGCCGGATTCGGCGATGCGCTTTCTGTCGCCGAGCGCGTTTGCCTCCGCCGTCTCGGGAACGAGAAGCGTCGATATGGCGCCGGTGATCGCCGCAGGGAAGAGCAGCACCGGCAGCGCCATGCCGTGCAGCGCGCCGTATGACGAAAGCGCCGTCGACGCGTCCTTGCCGGTTTTACGCAACCCCCACGGAACCGCGATGTGCTCCACCGTCAAAAGCGCGCTTCGCGCGTATGACGCCGTCGCGACCGGCAGCGCTATATGAGCCACGTCGATAAGCGGATTGCTCTTCGATTTGTAAATGCTGCGGCGGGATGTTACGCAGTTTTCGTCGCGGACTCTGTTTCTGTAGTCGAAGACGAACATAACGGCGGCGAGTGTGAGCGTGAACAGCTCCGCGGCGAGCGAACCGCCTACGACGGCGCAAACCGACCGCTCAGTCGACGATGTGCCTATAATGTTCAGCGCCGCGCTTGTGACACCGATTCTGACTAACATTTCGATGCATTGGCAAAGCGCGTTCTTCCATATCTTCCGCACGCCGGTGAAGTAGCCCGAGAGCGCGGAGGTGAGCGATATAGGTATCAGCCCCGCGGACATGATGCGAAGCGGTGCGATAGTCCGCGCGTCGGCAAGAATCGTCCCTCCGATATATGCGGACGATAAAAACAGACCCAAGAATGCGACCGTCGAGAAGCACAGAGAGTACGCAAGACAGCCGCCGAGCGATCTGCGCAGCTTGACACAGTCGCCGAGCGCCGTCGAATCCGCCGACAGCCGTACCGCCGCGAGCCCGACGCCGGAGTGCGCTATGGTCGACGCAAAGCCGTACACGGAGAACGCGAGCGTCATAAGCCCCATACCCTCCGCGCCGAGCTTGCCCGACAGGTAGATGTTCCAGCCGAGCGCGACGGCGCGCAGAGCGACGGATATTATAGAAAAACCGGCGGCGTCCTTGATGAATTTCGGCCGCAGCCCTTTGTTTAACTGCTTATTTGAAACTGCCATATTATAATACATCTTGACATATCCCTTCGTGCAGCCGTTTATCATAATTACGCGAGCGGCGTATTAATATATGACAAATCTGGAACAAAAATGCTTGCATAACGTCGGTAATTGCTGAAGGAATAACGCTGTAATATATTATGGAAGGATAACAGAGATGAAGATCAATCGCATCCTGACAATTCTGCTGCTTGCAGCCATGACGCTCGCGGTATTCTCATATGCCGCGGATACAGGTAGAATCCCAAAATTCGACGAGGACAAGACGTCCGCGAATAATGCTTCTGCGGACCGGTTTTCGCTGACGGCCGTTCATTCCGACTGGGCTGCGGACGAGCTGATGAGAGCCGGAGGAGAAGGCCTCATACTCGTCGACATCGGCGACGATTTAACTCAGCCGATAACACGGCTGCTGTTCTGCGAGGAGCTCGCCGTCATGCTCGACAGATTGGGTAAGCTGCCCGAAGCTGACGCACCGAACCCCCCTATCTTCACCGATGTCCAAAACGGGAGCATCGACCGCCTTTACATGATCGGCGTGGTGAAGGGCGTATCCGACACTGAGTTCGCGCCCGAACGGCTCATCACGCGCGAGGAGGCCGCGGTCTTTCTCAGCCGCACAGCTTCTTATTTAAAGACATGCATACCTGAGATTGCGGACGACTACCCATACACCGACTACGATGATATTTCAGAGTGGGCGCTCGACGACGTGCGCGATATGTTCGCTGCCGGAATCATGGTCGGCGTGGGCGGCGGCAGGTTCTCGCCGGCTGAAAACTACACGAAGGAGCAGGCGGTGATTACGATTCTGCGTATGCGCGACTATTATCAGAATGCGAAGTCGCACGAAACCGCTGCAGGCAGCCTGTCAAAGCGCATCGCCGCGGAGATGGGCGACGGCGGCAACTGGTGCGTTTCGCCGTTCTCGATTCGCTGCGCGCTCGCGCTCGCGGCAAACGGCGCTGCCGGCGACACAAAGTCGCAGATACTGGCCGCGGCTGGAATCACCAACCTCGAAGCGTTTAATAAATCCGCCGAAGGGCTCATTTCGCTGTACGAAGGCGGTAAATCCATAACGCTCGAGATCGCCGATTCGCTCTGGATAAACACGAGCCGCTCCGAAGGAATCAGATTCAGCGATGCGTACGTGTCGCTCGTCGGAAAATATTTCGGCGCGACCTCCGAAACCGTCGAAGACACCGATGCGGTTGAGAGGGTCAACGCATGGACCGCGGAAAAAACGCACGATAAAATAAAAGAGATAATATCCGATCCCGACTTTGCGGCGCTGCTCGCGAACGCGGTCTATTTCAAGGGCGCGTGGGCGGATCAGTTCTCGACCTATGACACGACGAAGGCCGATTTCATTGAAGCGGACGGCACAAAGAAGCAGATCTACTTTATGAACCGCACAGGAGATTACAACGTATATATCGGTGACGATTACAAGGCGATCGAGCTGCCGTTTACAAACACATACAACGGCGCGAACTTTTCGCTTGAATCGGAGGACGGCAAGTCCGTATCCATGTTCATACTTATCGGCGGCTACGGTGACGTTGAGGACGCCGTCGCCAATACGGTGTTCAAAAGCAAAAAGGTCGAACTTTCGATACCGAAGTTCCGCATCGAGTCGTCGCTCAATATGACCGGCGCGCTTAAAAAATGGGGTATGACGGACGCTTTCAACGAAAAGAAGGCCGACTTCGCGCCGATGTTCGACAGCGGCAACATGTATGTCTCTGACGTGCTGCACAAGACGTACATCGACGTCGCGGAAACAGGCGCCGAGGCGGCGGCGGTGACGGCTGTTATCATGAAAGTCACGTCATTCATTCCGTCCGAGGAAAGCGAGACCGTCGTTTTCAAAGCCGACGAACCGTTCACGTATGTACTGCGCGAGAATAACTCCGGCGAGATCCTTTTTGTCGGTCAATATAACAAAGCACAGTGAATCTGACTGCTGCAATTTCTTAAAATAAAAATAATAATAAAAAATGTTGAATATTGCGAAACTTATATGAAAATATTTAATCAGACTTATGGAAAATCGAATCAGTATATGTTATAATAATTCATAATTTATTATGTTTATCGATTTGCGGAGGAAAGTCTTTTGGAGAAATTGCGTGTGAATTTTTTCGGTGGCTTTTCGATTACCTATGGTGACAAGTATCTGAACGATTCGATAAACAGGTCAAAAAAATTATGGACCGCTCTTGAGTATCTTGTGTTTTACCGCGGGAACGAAATATCGCAGAACGACTTGATAGAGCTTCTTTGGAACGACGAAAACTGCGATAATCCGCTCGGCGCGATGAAGACGCTGATACACCGTGTAAGGGCCATGCTTCAGACGCTCGAGTTCCCCGGGGAGCTGATCCTGCAGCGACGCGGCGCGTACTTCTGGAACACGTCGGTCGAAACCGTCACCGACACTGCCGAATTCGATAAACTATATCAGAAGGGCAACGACATCTCTCTGCCGGATGACGAAAGGCTCAAGGCGAAGCTGGCGGCAATCGATCTGTACGAAGGCGACTTCCTGCCGAAGGCGAGTAACGACACATGGGCGATACCGCTGGCCGCGTATTACAGGAAAAAGTACACGGAGCTTGTGGTCGGCGCCTCCGAGGCGCTCACACATGCCGGAAAATGGGACGACATTATAGAAATATGCAGCCGCGCCGTCACGATCGATCCGTATTGCGAGCAGATACAGTACCACTACATACTCGCCCTCGACAAAGCAGGCAACCATTCTACCGCGCTGAAGCAGTACAACACCATGCTCGAGATGCTATACAACGAGCTGGGCGTAAATCCGTCGCCGGAGCTGACGGAACTGTACAGACAGATATCGAAGTCGCACAACAGCATCGAAACCGACCTCGACCTCATTAAGAGCGACCTCGAAGAAGCGACTGTGACGCCCGGCGCGTTCTACTGCGAATACGAGGTCTTCCGCAATGTCTACAGGATCGAGGCGCGGGCAGCCGCGCGCACCGGAGCTTCGAATTACTTATGCCTTTTCACGGTGTCCGAGAAAAAATCCGCAGAGGTCGACCGCAAGCGTATGAACCGCGTGATGGAGCACCTTCGTTCGGCGATATCGCTTTCGCTGCGCCGCGGCGATGTGTTCTCGCGCTACAGCGTGATGCAGTATATCGTACTGCTGCCGAACGTCAACTACGAGCAGGGCGTCATGATTGCCGAGCGGATACTGCGCCGCTTCCGCTCCGCTTACTCGCGCGACGACGTGAGCGTCAGCTACAATCTTCGCGCACTGATACCGATCGGGATCGCGATGACGCCGGTCGGAATAAAATAAAAAAGAAGCAAGCCGTACGGCTTGCTTCTTTTTTTCAGGGATAGCTGGATTCGAACCAGCGTATGCAAGAGTCAAAGTCTTGTGCCTTAACCGACTTGGCTATATCCCTATGGCAACATCGGTAATTATAACATATACCAGCGCCGGAAGTCAATATAAAACGGCTTCGGAGCGCTAATAAAAAACACCCCCGTATACGGGGTGTTTTCATCCGTCACACCGTCAGAATAAGCGAGAACAGCCTGTCGCCGTATATGGCGGCGATGATCATGCCGGCCGCGAGATACGGCACAAACGGCACCACGTGCGTCGTCTCGTCGCCGCGCCTCTTCTTGATGACATTCGACACAATCGAGCCGACGACGCCGAACAGCGAGCCGAGGAACAGCGCGATAATAATCGCGCGCCATCCGAGCGCAAAGCCCATGACGGCGGTCAGCTTGATGTCGGCGCCGCCCATCGCGCGCCCCCTCGATACAAGCGCGATGAGCAGGAACACGCCGCTGACGCAGAAAAAGCCGACAGCGCGGTTTACAAGCCCGACCGAAAAGACGGGGAACAGCTGCTCGCGCGTCGTGACGAACGGGCTGCCGCCCCACAAAAAACTCTGTATCGCGCTATCTTTCCCAAGCCCCGCAATAAAATCGCCTGTGGCCATCAGCACGCCGCCGACGGCTATCGCCGCGTGGAACCGGTCGGGGACCTCGAGCGTGTACGCGTCGATGAACGCGGCGCATATGAGCGCGCTTACGGCGACGAACCAGCCGAGCGCCGCAAGCGTCAGCCCGTAGTGCACGGCGAAGACGCACCACAGAATCGAATTCGCCGTCTCGACGATGAAGTACCGCGGCGATATGCGGCAGCCGCAGTAGCGGCAGCGGCCGCGCAGCGCTATGTATGAGAAGAACGGCACAAGGTCGGCCGTCCCCAGCTCATGCTTGCATTCGGGGCAGATCGAGTGGCCGCGGACCGTATCGAGACCGCGCGGAACGCGGTATATGAGCATGTTCATGTAGCTGCCGATTACAAGCCCCATGAACGCGATTAGCGTGTAGACGGAAACATAGAAAGGGGTATCCCCGA
>DBRA01000037.1:13175-13842 GCA_002305445.1 Clostridiales bacterium UBA1380
GAGCACGCGGCCGGTTTGATCGATGCGCGGGATGAGCTGCTGGCTTATGATGCCCTGCAGCACCATCGAAAGCTGGACGCGTATCTGCTGCTGCTGATTCGGCGGGAAGACGTCGATGATGCGGTCGATCGTCTTCGTGGCGCCGAGCGTGTGCAGGCTCGATATGACGAGGTGGCCGGTCTCGGCGGCCGTCAGCGCGGTCGATATGGATTCGAGGTCGCGCATCTCGCCGACGACGATGACGTCGGGGTCCTGACGCAGCACGTTGCGCAGCGCTTCGGCGAACGTGGGCGCGTCCGAGCCGACCTGCCGCTGGTTGATGATGCACTGGTCGTGGCGGAACATGTACTCGATCGGGTCCTCTATCGTGACGATGAGCCGGTTAAGGTTGTGGTTCATCCAGTCGATCATGGACGCCATCGTCGTCGTCTTGCCCACGCCCGTCGTGCCGGTGATGAGGATAAGCCCGCGCGGCATACGGCAGAAGTCCTCGACGATGGGCGGCAGGCCGAGCTCCCTGAACGACTTCAGGTGCATCGAGTTTACGCGTATCGCTATCGCGTACGAGCCGCGCTGACGGTATGCGTTGACGCGCGCGCGCACGTCGTCGGCGCCGATGAAGCGGGAGGCGTCGACGGTGCCGGCCTGCTCGAGCCGCTCCATGAGC
>DBRA01000030.1:0-982 GCA_002305445.1 Clostridiales bacterium UBA1380
AAATCGGGCGCGAGCGCCGCGGCCGCGTATTTGTCGCAATCCTCGCCGCCGTGGTACGGGCATCCGTTGTAATCGCACAGAAAAAGCGCCTTTTTCATATTATGCGCACCGTCCGTATATAAAAGTCGTATAAATACGCTTCTATAATTTTACATCGCGGACGGTGCGTTGTCAATAAAATTGCGCGTCCGCCGCCTTCATCGCGCACCGCGAGCGGTAAAAGAATTTACAAACCCATAGTAAAAGGTAAAAACAGGCAGTTTTCCGATTGACAATGCAAATATGGCAATGATATAATATAAGAGGAAAAGTATCACTTCGAACATACCGCCTTATAAGGATTAAGATAAAAATGAGAAACAAAAAAGCCTTCACGCTGACCGAGCTGATGATCGTCGTCGTGATCATCGCCATCCTGACAGCAATCGCGGTGCCGGTTTACAGCACGTACTCCGAAAACGCGAAGCTGAAGGAGTTCTACTCGAACCACGACATTATCATATCCGCCGTCAACATGTACGCCGCCGCGCACAACGGCACGATGCCGAGCCAGCCGTCCGACCTCGACCGCTACCTCGTCAAGGCGACGACGACCGCGTCCGCGGAAAACAACCTCGCGACCTATAACGGCCATCCCGCCGGCGCGACATACACGATGAGCAAGGACTCGGACGGCAAAATGGTGATCATATCGAAATACAAAGACATCACGCTGATAAACGACAAGGAAGAAAAATCATGACGCGCGATAAAGTGAGCCGCGGCGGTTATTCGCTCATCATCGTGCTCGTTCTGTTCGTGGTGCTCATCTCCGCATGCGCCATTATCACGCTGACGACGCGGCAGACCATGAACGCGCTGATAGAGCAGCAGCTTTCGGCGACGTCTTTCTACGCCGCGAGGGAGGCCGCCGACGTCGCCATCGCCGCGATGTTCAATAATGGCGAGGACAATAATCTGTTCAAAGATATCCCGACCGTCG
>DBRA01000030.1:1000-4448 GCA_002305445.1 Clostridiales bacterium UBA1380
ATACGGCGCCATCGACGCGAAGATGACGGTCAAGGCGAGAAAAGACCCCAATCTGCGCAGCAGTACATACTGGGTCATACTGTATATAGAAGTACAGCTCGAGGACCCGCGCCTCGAGAACAACAAAAACGGGCTTAAAAATCCCGCGAAATATTACTACAAGCTTGAGATCGACGTCAACAAACCGACTGTCCGAAACTACAACCTCGACCGCGACAACACAATCGCGGCGCTCTTCGGCTGACGCACCGCCCGCGAAGGAGGCATAAAATATGAAGAAAGCATTAAAGAGCATAAAAGCGTTCACGCTTGTCGAGCTCCTGATCGTCATCGTGCTTGCGGTAATAGCTACAGGTATTGCATACCGCATCTACGCCGCATCGACCGATTCGCTAGACATCGTCAAGGAGCAGAACAGAAACGAGATGAGCGTCGCGATTTCGGCGGAGAACATAAACAACGCCATACGCTACGCGGCGTCTGTTTTCACCATGCCCGAAAGCGTCTTCTCGACAGAAAACCTCGACGCCGGATGGAATTACTTCGGCCTCATCACGAGCAAGGGCGCGCTGACGGTGCGCGACGGCTCGACCGACGTCGTGCTGCCCGCGGGGTACAGCGCGCTCGTATTTATCGAGTACATGGGTCCGTCAGGCACGGTAGTCAACATCGGCTCAAGCCAGACGCTGCTGTACAATGACCCCGGTAAAGTAAACGAAAACGGCGAAGTGTTCGACGAATGCAGGGTTCCCGCATCGTCCGGCGTTTTCCGCATGACGACGCTCTGCTACGACCATGTCGACACGCTCACCGGCTATCTGATAAAGTACAATCTCAGCTATCTGCCCGCGAACGGCTACGACCGCATCGACGCGTACACGACCTCGTCCGCTATTCGTTATGCCTTCGGCGCGAGCTATTACGAGATCAAAGCGGACGGGTCGATAAAGCTGGTTGACGACGAAGGCAACGACATCGGCGACGAGATGTTCAATATCGACGCGTACTTAAACGGCATGAACCTGCTGCAGGTCGCCTACAAGGGCACNNTCCGGCTCGATGGAATGGGACATGAACGGCAACACTATCGGCTGGTATAATAATAACGAGAGCCGCGTCAGTATTCTTAAGAAGCGCATGGTCGAGTTTATAAACATGTTCAAGGAATACGACACGGTCAACGTGGCGATCGTGCGTTTTTCGTCGACCGCGAGCTACGAGACGAAAAACGCTTCTAACGCGCCGATATTTTACTGCCCCGCAAAACAGACCGAATATACAAATCTTATAGGAAAAATAAACGGCCTAAAAGCGACCGGTGGCACGAACATTGGCTTCGGAATCTTAGGCGCGATTCACGCGCTCAAGCGCAACCCGACGCTTACGAACACCCCTGACGCCACAAACTACGTCGTTCTCATTACGGACGGTGAGGTAAACGCGTATTTATCCAGCACGGCTTCCAAGACGACAACAACGGAAGGCGATTATCCGACGAACCCGTATAACTACGAGAAGGTTATATCGCCTTATATATGCAAGGCGAACGCGCTTAACGGATACACCTTCGTCGGGTTCGACAAGCCGTTCGACGGATATGAAACAAAATCTACTATAAATTCAGTAATAAACATAACAAAAACCGAATACGACAAACTGTCAGATAGCGATAAACGGCTCGGTCCAACTGAAGAAATCACTCAAAATCAATATAACAACACTGACGAAAATTATTATTTAAAATGGAAGGAAAGTAGCTGGTGGAGTTGGGGTACGCGATATTATCGCCGTCCTTACCAGAAGATTGTGTCAAGAACCTACACCTACACAGGCGATTTCTTCTACTTCGGAGATATAAACTACAACACCAGCCAGATCATGCAGTACGGCGGCAGCGATACCGCATACAATAAGCTGCGCGGTTCCAATTACATGTCCGCATGCCTTAAGGCGCTCGCCGACCCGATCGACGGCACTTATACCAAGGTTAAAAAATTCTGGCTCGTCAACCTCGGCAGGACGACGGCTGTGAAGCAGGCCGAAGACATCATATACTCCTTCTACGGCACCGATCAGGGCGACTACACCGAGTACTTTTTCAACGCCAACGACGGCGATGAGCTTAAAAGCTCCTTTACGACGATCGGCAACACCATCATCACCGACTCCGGCCTCATAACCGGCCCGAAGGGGTGGTGACGCGCCGTGGCATGTTGCGTGCGAAGGGAGATGCCCCCGCTTGAATAATAAAAAAGGCTTTACGGTCGTCGAGGTCGTCGTGTCGATGGTGCTTGTCGCGCTGATGACGCTGCTCGTCGCCAAGACGATACAGTACAACGTCATCGTGATAAGGAATATATCGGAGATCCGCGCTGCGCTATACAAAGCGCAGGAGAACGCGGAGCTTGCGTACGGCGACGCGCTCGCGCGCGTTTACGCTAAAACGGCGTCTTACGGTGAAGATCCGCTCGGCGCACTCGCCACGCTCGACCCGAATCCGAGCAACAGATCATTCCCGGCGGTCGAGGAAGAGTACCAGCGCATTTACGAGCGTGAGGGCGACGGATACGACCACGGATGGGAAAGAGATGACGTCTACTTTTTCGGCGTAAACGTCATCCGCTACCAAACGCGCGTTTCCGGCAACAACATAAAAGACGCGGCAAACCTGACGGATGACGATGAGGTAGAGGGATTCGACATATACATCGGCATCACGAATAAAATCGTCCCCGGCTACGCAATGACGGTCGACCGCCCGGAATACGACGGCGTAAAGATTCGCTACACGGCGAACAGCGGCGGAAAAGAAGTCCCGTCGCCGGTCGTCTACTTCATGGACAGCACGAAATCGCTGTACGGTGTGCCGCACAACCTGACAGGTCCCTCCGCTGTCAAGACCATCTATCAGTGGTACCATACCTTCCACGGCGACCATACGGTGGCGACGGAGGGCGAATTGTACACCGGCCCATCGGGGGCTCAGGACGGCGCGCTGTCTGATACGACGACCGCGGACTTCGGCCTTGTCCCCGGCATGGGTATGACGCTCGACAACAGCACAGCCTCAAACCTTGACACCACCGTCGAAGATACGCTTATCGAGCATGTGCTCGGCCGCTTCCTGTACGTCACCGCCGCGCCCGGCAGCGCCGAAGGCTATATGGGCGATACGGTCGCCTCAGGCATGACGTATTTCAGCGCGCTGCCCGTCCTGACCGGCGGCTGTAAGTATGAGTGCGTGATAGACCCGTCGCTTGTCAAGCTGACACTGTCCGAAACCGAAGCGAGAGCGGTGTATAAAACGGTGCGGGTGAACGGACAGCCGCTGATTAATAATTCAGCGATTGACACGTCGTCGTTTGTGTCACCGGGCGCCGAGAATTTCACCTGCGGCGATCAACTCATCGACATCAACGGCGAATGTACCGTCAACTCCACCGAAATT
>DBRA01000030.1:4500-6195 GCA_002305445.1 Clostridiales bacterium UBA1380
GCGTCCGCCGAGGATGAGGAAAACGGCATCATGTCGGCGCCGATAATAGCCGCTCAGGCCGGCGTCACGCTCTCCGGCCCGCATGCCGTCAACTCTCCGAACAACTGGAGCATCACGATGTACACTCTTTCTTCTTCAAGCGCAGCTAATATCGTCTTCACCCCGGCGAATTACAGCGCGTACGGAGCGTCGCTCGACATTGCGGAGATAGTGCTCGTCTCCGGTGACGTCACTTCTGAAAATAACGATTACAAAATCCTGCAGTACCTCGCGACAAAGTACGGCGTCGATACCGTCAACGCCGACAATACGGCGGTTATAATACCCGACGAATTTAATTAAAAGGTGCCTGCTTTGGTGGTGCAAATTAGGGATATTCAATCTCGTAAAAATATCGGCATAGCTTGTTATGTATTTATCGGCTAATGCCGATTTTCCCTTTTCAGTAATAGTTGGTTCTTTAAACTCGCCTATGCAGTTCCATAAGATTAGGATGCGCTGAAGCTTCTGCCCGTTTATTCGTTCCATCTTGTGAACGTAGTTTCCTCAGCAAACTCCCGGATAATCTTGGCTGTGAGCTCCTTGACATCAGTATACATACGAGCATGACTAAGGAAGCGGTCAGTATAAGTTGCATTTTAGCAAAATTTTTCTTGACGGTATTGGGAGATATTAATGTACCGTTCACAATGAGCTCTGGTACAAATGAAAAATAAGAAAGGGAGTACTTTGCCATGAGATGGAAAAAACTGTTGCCATCGTCCTTGCCCTGTTTACGTTCTTATCGATACTCCCTACCGGCGCGGCGGCATCCTTCACGAATCAGGTCCTCTACATATCGGCATCCGACTGGGCAAAACCGGAGATTTCAAACGCCTGGGATAACGGATTGATTCCCGCCGTCCTCCAAACTAAAAAGGCGGCGGAACCTGCCACGCGCGAGGAACTCTGCGAGCTGGCGACGCTCCTTTATGAGAAGACAACTGGAAAAATTGCGATGCCAGTTTCCCCCAATCCGTTTACGGACACCTCCAATCCGGCGATTCTCAAGGCCTATGCCTTGGGTATCACGACGGGGACCTCGTCCACGACATTTTCCCCAAACGAGAAGACGAACCGGGAGCAGGTGGCCACCATGTTTGGCCGTGCGATCCGTGTTATGTTCCCGAACGCCGATTACAGCACAACCGGCGCGCCGACGTTTTCCGATCAGGCGGATATCTCCTCCTGGGCTCTCGATCATGTGCTTTACATGAGCAAGGAAGGGATCCTAAAGGGTACAAACGGCGCCTTTATGCCCCGCGCCATCACCGACGAGCAGAAGGCTTCGGGGTACGGAACCACGACCCGGGAGCAGGCAATCGCCATTTCCGTGCGCATTTACAATACTTACGCATCCTTTGGCTCCGAGGAGGATTTCGCGGAGGCGCTTATCGACGACACCCCAATAAAACAGAGTGAAACGGAAAAGCTCGCGGCTATTGATTTTAATAATCGTGTTTTCCGGCCTATTTACAACCCTGCCATCTCACTTTCCCTATCCGGCGGATCGTCATCCGGCCAACAGACGACGTCGCCCTACAACGTCGTCTCGCCAAACGGAGATAAAAAGGCGACCTTCAAATTGAACATACGCTCCGGCGCTCTTGTACGTGCGAAAAAAATCGTCTGGCAGGTATCTCTCGTCCCGTTTGA
>DBRA01000018.1 GCA_002305445.1 Clostridiales bacterium UBA1380
TATGTACCTCTTTCCTTAAATTTAATTTATCGGCCCCGCACTTCCGTTTTATCCCGGACTGTGCGGTCGCCTTTTTTACAAGTAAGATTATAGCACCCGCGGTATTTTTTGTAAAGAGTAAAATAATAATAAAATGAAAATAATATTGATTTTTTAGAAAAAATCCATTAAACCAAATTGGGTAACTCGATTTCAGACAAAGCATACGGAAATAATCATGTAACCGTAACCGGCCGTGCGTCATACGACGACGCGTATCATCTCCTCGTAGCTCGTCTTGCCCTCCTTGACCTTGAGCAAGCCGTCAGCGCGCAGCGTGTACATCCCCTGCCGCAGCGCGACCTTCTTGATCTCGTCCGCGCTCTTGTGCGCGAGGATCAGCTCGATTATCTCCGGCGTTATCTCCATGACCTCGTGGACGCCCATGCGCCCGCGGTAGCCGGTGTTGTTGCAGCTTATGCAGCCGACGGGCTTGTAGAGCACGACGTCGTCGTCCGGCCCGCAGCCCTCGTCGAACGGGAAGTCGGGTATAAGCTGCTCGAGGTCGCGCCGCTTGTAGTGTACGGCCTCCTTGCACTTCGGGCACAGCACGCGCATCAGTCGCTGCGCCATGACGCCGATGACCGACGACGCGACGAGGAAGCTCTCGACGCCCATCTCGTCGAGTCGCGTCACGGCGCTCGCGGCGTCGTTCGTGTGCAGCGTCGACATGACGAAGTGGCCGGTCAGCGCGCTCTCGACCGCGATTTTCGCGGTCTCCTTGTCGCGTATCTCGCCTATCATGATGATGTCTGGGTCGGAGCGCAGAATGGAGCGCAATCCGCTCTCGAACGTCATTCCGGCGCGGTTGTTGAGCTGTATCTGGTTGACGCCGGAGAAGCGGCGCTCGACCGGGTCCTCGAGCGTTATGATGTTTCTGTCCTCGGTGTTGAGCTGCTGCAGTATCGCGTAAAGCGTCGTCGATTTGCCCGAGCCCGTCGGGCCCGTGACGAGCACGAAGCCGTACGGCTTCGATATCATGCGCTGTATCAGCGCGTAGTTGTACGGGTTGTAGCCGAGCTGTTCGAGAGTGATGTTTGTCGAGTTGCGGACGAGCAGTCGCATCGTGATTTTTTCGCCGTAGACGCCGGGCAGGGAAGCGATGCGGATGTCGATGATCCTGTCGTCGACGCGGACGGTCGCGCGTCCGTCGAGCGGTATGCGCCGCTCGGCTATATCCATCGAACCCATGATTTTTATGCGCGAAAGTATCGCCGCCTGCATCTTGACCGGCTGCTGCATGACCTCATGGAGCACGCCGTCGATGCGGAACCGGATGCGCAGGTACTTCTCCTGCGGCTCGATATGAATGTCGCTCGCTCCCGCGCGCACCGCGCTGTCTATCATCTGGTTGACGAAGTTGACGGCGGGCTTGTCGTCGATGTCGTCGGGCACGGCCGCCAGATCGGTCGGCGCGTCCGCGCTGACCATATCTTCGTCGGAAACGGTGATGTTGTTCGATGCGTTGACGTAGTTCTGAATCGCGTCGCGCAGGTCGGAGTCGGACACGATGACGGGCTTGACGCTGTAGCCGGTCAGTATCTGAAGGTCGTCTATCGCGACGATGTCGTCCGGGTTCTTCATCGCGACGAGCAGCGTGCGTCCGTCCTTGCGGATCGGCAGAAGCTGGTACTTCTGCGCCTCCTCCGGCGTAATCAGGCTGACCGCGGCGATGTCGATGCCGATTTCGTTGAGCGAAACGGCGCTGTAACCGAACTTGCGCGCCATCGCGTTGGCGATGTCGACCTCGGTGCAGTACCCGAGCTTGACGAGTATCTCGCCGAGCTTTTCGCCGTTCTGCTTCTGAATCTGCAGCGCTTCGTTTATCTGGTCGGAGGTGATCTTCCCCATTTCGATGAGGACGGTGCCGAGATCGAGGGCCTTCTTTTTTCCGGTAAACGGCTGGGTCGGATTGTTCTTCTGCTCCATATGAAAGCATCTACCGCCTAACTTTTCCTTGATTTATAAAAGCTTCGCGCCCGAAACTTTATCAGGCTTCGGACGCGCGAATGTCAAAAGACTGCTTGAGCCATTTATTGCATTTTTTATCTGAAATATGTGCTGACGCTGAGCGTCACGCTCAGCTCGTCGCCCGTCTCCGGCGACGATATGCTCACCTTGCTTACGGTGTAGAGCCGCTCCGCGGTCGTCAGCGTGTCGAGTATGCTTATCAGCTTCGGATAGGTGCATTTTAACGAAATCGTGGCGGGCATTTCGTTCGCGACGTTGTTCTGGAAACGCTCCGCGAACGTGATCGAGCGCAGCGCGCCGTCGCCGACCGTCTCGCTGATGAAGTCGATGACGCCGGGTTCGTCCGGCGCTGTCGGTATCTTCGTCGTCGCCTGCGCCATCAGATAGTCGATGCTCGCCTGCTTCGCCTGTATCGCGCGAAGCTCCGCGATCTGCGAGCGGTAGCTGTCGGCTAACGCCTCCTGCTCCGATATCAGGCCGCGCATGAGGTAGAAGTTGCGTATGTCGAGACCGGTCAGCACGACAAGGCCGACCGTGATAAGCGCGAGCATCACGATAAGCAGCGTCTTTGCGTCAAGAGAAATGTTTTTGTTCATGACATAAGCGCTCCTTATTCTTCGTTCCAGACGACATTGTCCTTGGCGGCGGCGTTGAGTATCTCGATTTTCAGGTTGAACGAGACGACGCTCGACGTGTTGGCCTCGGATTCGGTCGTGTTCGTGCATTTGATCTCGCCGATGTCCTCGAAGCCCTGCAGCGTCGTTATCCAGAGCGTGACGTCGTTGAAGTCGGAGGCGTTGCCGGACAGGTCGCACGCGGTCGTCATCGCCGTCGTGTCGTATGTGATGTTCATCGTCGATATCTTGACCGATTCGGGCGCAGACTCGGTGATCTCGGTCAGAACAGCCGACCACTTCGGCTCGTTGCCGACAATCGTATCGACGTCGGCTATCGTCTTCGTCACCGTGTCGCGTATCTTGCTGTACTGCGAAAGCGAAGCCAGTTCGCCCGCCAGGCGCGTGTTCTCGTCAACCGCGCGGACATATTCGGCTCTGCGCGCGTTCAATACGAACATGCTCATCAGACAGAGTATGCCGATTATGATCGCGGTTGATAAAAACGATATCAAAATATCGGTTTTTCGTGCGTTTTTTATCCGTTCTAATTGATACTTTTTGGGGAACAGACTTACGTCATACATAAAAACCAACTCCTGACTTCGGTTTTCGCTTATATACGTCAACCGAGTTTAACGGCGGCGATGGCAGCGCAGCCGAAATAACGTTCCGCGGGACAGCCCTTGAATGCGATGACGCTGTTATCCGGCATCGCCTCGTGCACATCGATTCCGCCGATGTTCGCCGATATGTCCGGGAATCTGCGCGATGCGTCGAAGAACTGCGAGTAAATGTACACGCCGCCTATTTCGTCGTCGTTTTTGATGTTGAAGTAGTTTATCGACGCGCGTATCTCGTTTTCGATCTGTCCGACAGCCGCGTCAAGCAGGTCGCTGATGACGTTGTCGTAGTTTGTATGGTTCAGCGCCTCGGAAACGGAATCGTCGAACCGGACGCTGCGGGCGACGACGATCCGCTTGTTTTTCAGTATCAGTATGTTCAGCGCGTCGCTGTTGGTATGGACGAACATAAACGGGTTCGCCGTTATGTAATCGGCTAAGACGGAAACGATGGCGGTCGTGCCGATCGTGACGTCCACGACCGTATAGCTGCCGGCCTTCGGCGATTGAAGCAGGTCGATGACGGCGGTGATGATCGACTGCTTGATCGCGACGAGCAGCGCCGACACCTCCGTGTCGTCCTCCGACGGGCCGAGAATGCTGTAGCCGAGCTCCAGCTCCGTCAGCGGAACGGGGATGAATTCCTGTGCCTGAAGCCTTATGACGTTTTCCTGCCTGTCGTCGTCAACCTTCGGAAAATTGGCGATACGCATTATCGTATCCTGATTCGCGAATTCGATGACGATATTTTTCGTGTTAAAATGGCCGGTCACAAGGCTGCGGAAGCAGGATGTAAAGACCTCCGGCTTCGCTAAAACGCCGTTATCAAATACGCCGTCGGGCATCTGCACCGTATTCGCCGCGAGTATCTTCAATTTTCCGTCGGAAAGAGTGACCTCCGCGGCGCGGAGCTCGTTGTCGAAGATCTCAAGCCCTATGACCTTATTGACTTTATCCTTCACAGGTAAATCATCCTTTCGGCGCGGCAGCGCGGCTTTTTTTCACAGACTGTCCGTATTTATGACAGCGTTGAACATAGGCAGATACAGCGCGATCAGCATTCCGCCGACAAGAAGGCCGACGCCGACGAGAACGACCGGTTCGAGCGCCGAACCGAGCGCCTTCGATTCAGTCTCGACATCCTCCTCGTAGAACTCGGCTATTTTATCAAGCAGTACGGGCAGCGTGCCCGCTTCCTCGCCTATCGATATCATCTGCGTGACCATCGGCGGGAACAGCCCGCTTTTTTCGAGCGAGCTTGAAATCGACGCGCCTTCTTCTATCGAGACGATCGCTTCGGCCACGGCCCTCTCGACGAGGTCGGAGCCGGCTGTCGGGCCGGCCGTCTGCAGAGCCTTGACGATCGGGATACCGCCGTCGATCAGCGTAGCCAGCGTGCGGGCAAATCGCGCGATGACGGATTTTGTTATAATTGATCCGAAGATAGGCAGGCGCAGCTTGACGTTCTCCCAGAGGTTGTGTCCGACGCGGCTCTTTGCGAAGGCCATGATGCCGATGATGAGAGCGATTATGACGATAATCCATAAGTACCAGCGCTCGCGAAGGCTATGGCTTACGTTGAATATGAACTGTGAAATCGCGGGAACGCTTGCCGGGTCGCCCGCCATGCCCTCGAAGGTCGGCACGAGCAGCACGAGCATTCCTATGAATATGACGATCGCAAAGCATCCTACGACTTTCGGGTACGTCGTCGCGCTCTTTATATCGTCTTTGAGCTTTTTATCCTTGTGGAGCTGATTTGACATGCGGAGCAGGGTGGTCTCGAGAAGTCCTCCGGCCTCTCCCGCGCGGACCATCGATAAATAAAGGCTGTTGAAAATTTTCGGGAATTTTGCGAACGCGTCAGTCAGCGTTGAGCCGCCTTCGACATCGCCTGTTATTGTGTTCAGCGCGTTTGCGAGGGTCGGATTGGTGCACTGTTTGGCCAGCGTTGAAAGCGCGCGCGTGACCGGTATGCCGGTTGAGAGCATCGTCGAGAGCTGACGAGAGAAAAGCGCAAGTTCCGTGAGCGTGACTTTTTTCTCGCCCAGAGAGAGCTTTTTCGGCACCTCGGCCCACTCAGTCAGGTTCACCGGCACATAACCCATCTCTTTGAGCTTTTCGAGCGCGACGTCATTCGACGGCGCAGCAAGCTCGCCCTTTATCATAGCGCCGGATTTGTCCATGGCTTCATATTTGAATTGAGGCAAATACATCCCTCCCGGTCATGAGTAAATGCGTCGGCGGGCCGCTCCGCTCAATACAGTCCGCTCGTTTTAAGCAGGCGTTCGAACTCGACGGAGTCGACGCAGAAGCTTTTCGCCGTCTCCGGCGATATCTTCCGCTGCAGCACAAGGTTTATCAGCGCCTGGTCCATCGTCTGCATGCCGATGTTGGCGGATGTCTGGATTGTCCCGTATAACTGGTGTTCCTTGTTTTCGCGTATCTGCGCGCGTATCGCGGAGGTGGCGGTCATGTACTCCACCGCCGCCGTACGTCCGCCCTTTATCATCGGAACGAGCTGCTGCGAAATGACGGAAACGAGCGTGTTCGCAAGCTGGATTCTGATCTGCGCCTTCTGCGTATCCGGGAACGAGTCGATGATGCGCGATATGGTGAGCGGCGCCGTCTGCGTGTGAAGGGTAGAGAACACAAGGTGTCCCGTTTCGGCCGCGGTGATGGCCGTCTGTATCGACTCGAGGTCGCGCATCTCGCCTATCATGATGATGTCAGGGTCGTGGCGCAGCACCTGGCGCAGCGCGTTCGCGAATGAAAGCGTGTCTATACCGATTTCGCGCTGGCGTACGGTCGCCATCTTATGCGGGTGCAGGTATTCGATCGGGTCCTCGACAGTCACGATGTTGACCGGACGAGTCCGGTTTATGTAGTCGATCATCGCCGCGAGCGTCGTCGATTTGCCTGCGCCTGTCGGCCCGGTGACGAGAATGAGCCCCTTGTTAAGGTTGCAGATACGCTTGAGGTCGGCCGGCAGCGAAAGCTGATCAAGCTCCGGAATGCGGAAGGGCACGACGCGGTAGACGACCGCGAGCGTGCCGCGCTGATGGATGACGTTGCCGCGGAAGCGCGCGAGTCCCGCGATGGAATGCGTGAAGTCGAGCTCCAGAGTCTCTTCGAGCGTCTTTATCTGCGACGGCGCGAGCGAAGAATAGAGCAGGTTTTGTACGTCGTCGGGCTTCAGCACGGGGAACTCGAGCGGCGTCATTTTACCGTCGATGCGGACGATCGGCGGAGCGGCGGGGACAAGATGAAGGTCGGAGCCGCGCTGCTCCACCGCAATTTTAAGCAGCGCGTCTATATCGACCGGATATGTTGATTCCATTAACGTTTACGGTTGTATAATAAATTTTCTAAATTCTATCTCGCAAGTTCCATCAATACCGTTGTTAAGTATTATAGTTGTTGTAGATATGCTGTTGATGCTGTTATAAACTAATGATTTTTGTTGATCAGTGAGGTTTAAGAAGAAAACATCATAAAATAGTACATAATTTAAATCTGGGTTGTATCCACTGTTATATGAAACTTGGATTGAAGATGCATCAATATTTGCTTCGAGAGCAAGACGGTCTACAATATCTTCTATTGCTGAATTTATATCTGCATTATTATAATTTGGCTTGGTTATAGCACTCGATGTATTTACGAGAATCATACCTAAAATATAGTTCTTCGTCTCATCTTCGGGTGTTTCGCCCTTCGCGCCGCTGCCGAGCACCGAGAGCACGTTCTTCACGCGGTCATATTCGCTGCTCGTGGCGTTCGCAAGATAGAGCGCATAGAGCACGCCGTTTTCGGCGGTGGAGATATTTTCGGAGAGATAGAACCTTGCCGCGGATATGCCGGTCATCTTCGCGATGGTGTCTATGCGGTTCCGCAGCGTCTCCACGGGAACGGGAACGTAGGTATCACTGTGGGGGTTTATTTCTCTGTAAATATTTCCGTTCGCGTCCTTGACGACGCAGTCCCACGAATACGTCTCGATGACCTGCTTCGACAGATATGTTGTCGGCTGAACATCAAGCGATGCGACAATCTGGGCTATCGTCGCGGCCATATCGCTCGGATAGGAGATCAGTATGTTCCTGCTGATGCTCGGCTGCGAGAACGTGAACGTCTTGACGCCGGACAGGCCGAGCAGGCCAATCTTCGACGCCATCTCGGACGCGCTTATGTTCGACAGCGTGAACATCGTGTAGGAGTTTGTGACGCCCGCGCCGTAAACGTCGAGCGTGGCGAGGGATGCCATCGCTTCGTTTATCGAAGTGGGCGACCCCTTGAGCCATATCGCCTTCTGCGCGTTCGAGGACGTGATGACGGATATGTTGTCGAGCCCGAGGCTGCCGATGAAGGCGCTCGCGGTCGACGCGTCGATGTAAATGAGCGACACCCTGACGAGAGAAGCCGCGATCGTCGCGTCGTCGGCCGTCGCGTTTTCTGCGGTGTCGACTATTTTGAGGACTTCCTTGACGGACTCGTAATCCTCGTCGTTTACGAACAGATAGAGCGTCTTGGGGTTGTCCGGGAACGAAAATCCCGCGGGCAGGGAGACGTTCGAAAGCGTTGCGGAGAGCGTCTCTGCGGTTATGTATGTCGTCTTGACGGCGCGGAGCGTCGACGCGATTTCCGCGACGGTCTTTTCGCCGTTGGCGGCGGTGTCGACGAGCGTCTTCAGGCTGTCAATGGACTTAAACTCGGCTTCGGTAGCCGTTATATAGAGCACATAAGGGTTGTCCGGATACGTGTAACCGGTAGGCAGACCGAAATAGGAAAGCGTCTTGTTGAACGCTTCGGCCTTGAGGTGCTTCGTCGTGATTGTGCGAAGCTCCGTAGGCGCCGCGTCTTCCGGCGTTACGGGGGCGTTTGATGAGATGTCGAGCAGCTTGATTATCTTTTCGGCCTTGGCTATCTCCGAAGCGATGCCGTTTAGCCAGAACGTCGTCTTGTTGGTAGCGATTTTTATGACGGACACATCGGAATAGCCGAGCATCGTGTCCTCGATCAGGTCAAGCGTGACGTATTTGAGCTTAACCTGCTTTATCATCTCCTGCTCGGGAGCTATGACTTCGGCCTCGGGGTTCTTCGTGTCGACGACCTTGCGTATCGACAGTATCTTCGCGTACTGGTCGGGAGTCGCGTAGACATAGAGCGTCTGCGGCTTCAGCGCGAGCGTGATACCGGCGGGAAGGGAAGCGGAGCTGAGCACGCGCGAGAA
>DBRA01000012.1:0-3975 GCA_002305445.1 Clostridiales bacterium UBA1380
GACTGGAACGCCGATTACAACAACAACGACTACTATCTCAAATACCGCGCGGACGAGGTCATGCTAAACAGCGAATACATAAGCTCATTTGACGATTACCTGAACGGCAGCTTCGCGTTCGGCTTCGAGCCCGCGACGCGCGTCGGCTATCCCGGCGACGCGCTCGGAAACGGCACTGTGCTGCAGGCCAACACCGCGTATGCGATCGGCGCCAAATCCGCCGTCAAGGATGGCGCATGGGACTTCATCACCTACCTCGCGACAGACGTCGCCGAAGCGGACCTCGATATGCGCGGCGGCCGCGGAATCCCGACAGTAAAGTCGCTGTTCGAAAAATCTGCCGAATTCGCGAAGCAGCAGTACTACTACTTCACATTTAGCGGGGGCTGGATGTCGGGCGACCAGCCGATAACCGACGATCAGAAGCGCGAAGACGGTCTCGAGGGCAAGGTAGACGATGCTCTCATCGCCGAGGTGAAAGCGCTGCTCGACGGCGCGAAGCTCGTCTACTCGCAGGACGACAAGCTGAATGAAATCATCTGGAACGAAACAGAGTCGTTCTTCGCGGGAGAAAAGACCGCGGAGGAGACCGCGAAGGTCATCCAGTCGAGCGCGCAGATATACCTGACGGAGCAAAGTTAAGGAAAACCGAAATCAATAAATTAATACGGCGAAGGACGATAAGCGATGAAGACGAAAAGACACACGCTGTCGCGCTATGAGCGGCGGGACAGGGCGGCGACATACCTGTTCGCGCTGCCGAGCATAATCGGCGTGCTTGCGTTCTTCATCGCGCCCTTCGCCGTCGTCGTTGCGTATTCGGTCGTCGCAGACCCGGTGTCGATGCGCTTCGTCGGCTTTGACAATTTCAAGAGTCTGTTTTCGAACACGGCGTTCCGCATCGCGATAAAAAACACCTTCGAGTTCTCCGCGCTGGCGGTGCCGCTCGTGGTCGTGCTGTCGCTTCTTCTCGCGCTCGCTCTCGACGCGAACATACCGGGACGCTCGAGGTTCCGCACCTCGTTCATCACGCCGCTGATGGTGCCTGTCGCGTCGATCGTGCTCGTCTGGCAGGTCATGTTCCACCAGAACGGCTCCGTCAACGCGCTGCTCGAATCGCTCGGGCTCGCGGGCGTCGACTGGCTCAAGTCGGATTATGCCAAAATCGTGATACTGCTCCTTTATTTATGGAAAAACGTCGGCTACAACATGATTCTCTTCATGAGCGCGCTCGCGAATGTTCCGCGCGACATGCTCGAGGTCGCCTCGCTCGACGGTGCGGGGGCGATCCGTCGGTTCTTTTCGATCAAGCTGCGCTACATAAGCCCGAGCATAATTTTCGTCTCGATACTGTCGCTCATCGGCTCGTTCAAGATATTCCGCGAGGTGTGGCTCCTGACCGGAGATTACCCGTACGAGTCGCTGTATCTGCTCCAGCACTTTATCAACAACACCTTCAAGTCGCTCGATTATCAGAAGCTGTCGGCGGCGGCGCTCGTCATGTGCGCCGGCATGGTCGCGGTGATCGGATTGCTCTGCTTCATCGACGCGAAATTCGGAGGTGACGCAGACGAATGATTCTCTCCGACAGATCCGCGCGCCGCATCCGCCGGCTGAAGCGAGCCGCGGGCACCGCCGCTCTGACGCTGCTGCTGTTGGCTGCCGCGGCCGTCATACTGACTCCGACCGTGCTGACCGTCACGAACTCGTTCATGTCGACGACGGAGATCACGTCGAACTACGGCGCCATTCTCGGCTCGGCGGGTAAAGGCGCGTCGTACTTCTCGAAGAAGTGCAATCTCAAATTCATCCCCGACATCGTGTCCGGCGAGCAATTCTTTACGGTGCTCCTCCGCACGCCCGACTACCTCTATAAATTCTGGAACTCCGTCGCGCTGACCGTGCCGATCACGCTCGGGCAGATCGCGGTCGCGCTCGGCGCCGCATACTTTTTCGCGCGGTTCGAGAGCCGTTTCCGCTCGGCGCTGTTCTTCGTCTACATTGTGCTGATGCTCATGCCGTACCAAGTGACGCTCATACCGAACTACCTCGTCGCGGATAAACTCGGCATACTGTATACGCGCGCCGCGATAATACTGCCCGGCATATTCGCGCCGTTCGCCGTTTTCATACTCACAAAGTTCATGCGGCGGATACCGAAGGCGCTCGTCGAGGCGGCGAAGCTCGACGGCGCAGGCGAGTGGACGATCTTCACGCGCGTCTACATACCGCAGTGCACGGGCGTGACATGGTCGGTTGCGATACTTATCTTCATCGACTACTGGAACATGGTAGAGCAGCCGCTCGTGCTGCTGCGCGACGACGCGCTGCGCCCGCTTTCCGTGTTTTTGGCGAAGATAAACACCGCAGACACCGGCGTCGCGTTCGCGGTCGCGGTAGTCTATATGGTGCTTCCGCTTTTACTGTTCTTATACGGCGAGGATTATCTGATCGAGGGCATATCGTATTCGAGCGGCATCAAATAACGTGCGCCCGTGATAGGAAAGGTACATAAAGATGGCAAACCGTGAGGGTGCGTCGCACAGACGCGATATGATCAAAAACATAGCGATCGTCTTTCTTTCGCTGATGCTCGTTTTGACATTTTTTTCGAATACGATACTGAACATGACGCTGCCGCAGGTGTCGGCTTCGTGGTGCGGCTCCGGCTCGATTACGACGCAGGTGCGCGGCTCCGGCGCCGTCGAAGCAGCCGGCACATACGCTGTCATTTCGCCGTCGTCAAGCACAGTTGCCGATGTCGGCGTCAAAAAGGGCGCCAAGGTCGAAGCGGGGGACGTCATGTTCCGCATCGCTCCCGCCGACTCCGACGATGTCGTCGCCGCCGTGTCGACGCTTGCGGAGCTTCAGAGCCAGCTTGCCGACGCGAAAGCTGCGCTGAACCCCGACTATACCGACATGCTGAACGAAATATCAAACCTCCGCGCCGACCTCGCGGCCGCTAAGGCCGCGTCGGCCGGCTATGCCGAAGCGAAGGAGCGCGCGCGGACGGCGGAGAGGACGCTCAACGATCTGAAGGAGCGCGCGTCCGCGCTCGAAGCGAAGCGAGCGGCCGCGCAGAGCGCCGTCGACGCTTATGACGAGGTGCTCCATCCTCTGCCCGAGAGCGCGGAAGCGGCAAAAATAGCGCTCGACGCCGCGCTCGAGGCGTGCAGCAACGCGAAGCTCGAGCGCAGCGAAGCCGCCGACCGTCTCGAGAGGGCGCGCGCAGCCGCGGACGACGCTGACGAAGCTTATGCGGACGCGCAGGCGGCGCTTTCGGATGCGGTCGCAGCACCGTCGGACGACACGCTCACTGCAAAGCGCCGCGAGGTAGAGAAGCTGAAGACGCAGTACGACCGCGCCGTTACGGCGTATAATGACGCGAAGGCTGAAAGCGAGCTTGCGCTAGCCGGGCTTTATACTGCGTGGCAGAGCGCCGTCAACAAGGTCAACGCAGCGTGGTCTGAATACTCGGCGGCGATGATGAACGGCGGCGACGTCGATGCCGCCCGCATAAACTGGGAGAATGCGCAAAAAGCCGCAGACGACGCGCTCGATAAATATAACAAAGGAGTGTTGTCTGCCGATAAGGATCTGCGCCAGTACGAGTATGCCATAGCGGACGCGTCGACGGCTCTGTCGCAGGCGAAGGAGGATTTATCAGCGCTCGAAACCGAATACGCCGCCGCCATGTCGGACGCGCTCGAATACGATTCGCTCAAATCGGCCGCCGCGGATGCTAAAAAAGCCGCCGCCGACGCGAAAAAAGCGCTGGAGGCGGCGCAGGCGGCCAAAACGGCGGCTGACGACGCGCTGACCGAAGCCGAAGAGGCGTATCTGGAAGCGAAGAACGTCTGGACGGTATGCACCCAAAAAGAAGCTGCGGCGTATTATGCGTCGCAGCTCGAAGAGCTGAACGCGCGGATCGACAAAGCGTCCGACGAATACGACGCGGCGTCGGATGCGCTTGCG
>DBRA01000012.1:4008-7072 GCA_002305445.1 Clostridiales bacterium UBA1380
ATAAGCAGAAGGCGGCGGACGCAGGTAAATACGACGCTCTGCTTTTAAAGGTCGAGGTTATCGAGGAGCAGATCGCGAAGCAGCAGGAGAAACTGGACGCGCTCCGCTCCGGCGCCGCGCTCGAGATCAAGGCACCGGTATCGGGGACTGTCGTATCCGTGAGCGCGACGGCGGGCGAAGCGGTCGATATGAACGACGAGCTCGCGCTTATCCGGCTCGACGACAAGGGATTTAAAATGTCCTTCGTCACGACGGCGGAGCAGGCGAGCCGCATCAAACCGGGCGATAAAGCCGAAGCTACGAACTACTGGCGAGGCTCGCTCGATATAACCGTCGATTCTATCGCTCCCGATACAGCCGACCCGCATAAAAACCGCATCGTTACGCTGCACATCGACGGCGATATAACGGTCGGCACGAACCTGTCCGTCACTATCGGCTCGCGCGTGCAGCAGTATGACACCGTGATCCCGAACACGGCGCTTCATCAGGACTCGAGCGGCTATTTCGTGCTGACGCTCGAAGCGAAGCAGACCCCGCTCGGCAACCGCTACACCGCGCGCCGCGCTGACGTAACCGTCCTCGCTTCCGACGACGCTAACACGGCCGTCGGCGGGCTGCAGGCCGGAACATACATTATCACCGCATCGGCCGCGCCTGTCGAAGCGGGCGCGCAGGTGCGCCTCGGGAGCTGACGCCGTGAAGCTGAGAGGGTGGATAACGGCGGCGGTCTGCGCGGCGCTCGGAGCGTTGCTCTGCGTTCTGTCGCTGCGAGCGTCATATTCGGTCGCGTTCTGCCGCGCATGGGAGCGCTGGTCGCCGGACGGCGGATACGCGCAGTGCGCGGTCTACTTCTCCGCCACGGACGGCATCGGCGCCGACTCGGTTTTAAATACCGTAAATAGCTGCGATTTCGGCGGCGAATATATCTATTGTTACGGCGGCGAAGCTGACGCCGTGCTTTCGGCGGGCAGAAACAATACCGCGGTTAAGCTCACGCTGACGGGCGGGGAATGGTTCTTTTTCGTGCGGCCGCGGTTTATATCCGGCTGCGCATACGGCGGCGAACCCGGGCGAATCGTGCTGTCGGAGACGGCCGCGTGGAAGCTCTTCGGCGCAGCCGACGTCGCAGGCCTCGCCGTAACGCTCGGCGGCGCCGAGCTTGTCGTAACCGGCGTTGTCGATGACGACGGCGAAGCTGAAGCGTATGTCTCGTTCGACACGTATCATCTTGCCGGTTTAGACGTGTGTGCGCTCTACTGCGCAGTCGCCGCCCCGGAGCCGCACGCTGGAGCGGTCGCCGCAGCGACGGAACCCGTCGCCGCGCTCGCCGCCGATACCGTGACGGCGAACGATCCGGAGCGCTTCGGCGCCGCGGGGCTTATTAAAAACGCCGCGTCGCTTCATGACCGCTCGCGCCGCGAAAACGCCGTCGCGTTTCCCGGCTTCGAAAACGACGCGCGCGCCGCGCTCGATCTTGCGTCGGCCGGATTCGTTATATCGCTGGCGCTGTTTGCCGTATCCGTCGCAATCGCGGCTGCCAATGCAGCAGTCATCATAAAAAATTACCGAATCGATAAAGCGTATAGGAAGTAAAAAGCGCATCGGTTTAATAGATCCGATGCGCTTTTTATATAAAAAATCATTCGAGATCGTCTCTGTACTCGAATTTCGGCCGCATCCGCAGCCCCGACTTCGCCTCGCGGTATTCGCCGGGACTCATGTCGGTTTTCTTGCGGAACGCGAGAATGAACGTCGCGACGCTGTTATAGCCGACGGATTCGGAGATGTCGCCTATGCGCATGTTCGTGCTCGAGAGCAGATGACACGCGACCGCTATGCGCTTTGCGATAAGCGCGTCGTACGGTGTCTGGCCCGTTATTTCCCTGTATATCTTTGACAGCTTCGATTTGCTGACTTCAGCGAAGCGAGCCATGTCGTCGAGCGATATATCCTCGTGGTAATTCGACGCGATAAACTTGTTTACCGCGTTTACGGTCAACCCCGCTTCCTCGTCGTGCTTCGTCTCTTTGTTGATGTACGGCTCGACGAGCTCGACGAGCGCGCTGTACAGGTTTTTGGATATGTCGATTTCGCTCATCGACCTGCTATTCAACTCGTAATCTTTAACGAAGCTTTCGATGAAATAGCCGAACGACTTCGCCGCGTCGCCGCTGATGACGGCGGCGCCGTCGGGCGCGATCACGTCCATGATCTCCGAAACACCCGCGCCGTCGAAGTGTATCCAAGAAAAATCGGCTTTGTTTACCGCTCCGTAATTCTGGTCGCGGTAGCAGTCGATCAGCACAAGCTCGTTCTTGCGCGCGAAGAAGATTTCGTTATTATTAAAGTAATATAAGCCGCCGGTTTTTATGTACATCGCGATATATGAATCGAAGCGCGAGCGGTGAACAAAGTAGTCGTCGTCTACGACGAAGTGTCCGCAGCAAACGCAATAAACCAAGCAGCGGAGCGCTGCCGCGCGTGTATTAATGTTGTATTGCAACCGAGTTTCCGTATTCACGACAGTTACCTCTTGCCTGATATTTTATATTAGCCGGCGGATTCAAATTGAAATGAAATTCAAGAAATTAATATGCAAGATTTGTGAATTAAATGAAGAAAAATCGTAATGACAGGCGCACACGTATATGTTATAATACAAATATAACAAAAATATGAACAATAACACGAGAGGTCGTAATATGAAAGCGAAAAATAATGCAATTTTGCGAATTATGTCGGCAGCTATCGCCCTTATTTTGGTGATATTGCCCATATCATCCTGCGCAGAATCGTCTAATGATCCGGCAGATGACACAAAAAGCGTTGTAAGCGAATCGATAACTTCCGATACGGAAGCAGTAACCACAGCGAATCCTCTCGACGCAATACCCGACGTAAATCTGAACGGCATCACGATCAAGGTGCTCACCCGCGGTTCTTCCTGGTGGCAGCACACAGATATCGGAGCCGAGACAATAACGGGCGAGGTTATCAACGACTCACTTTTCAACCGCAACTCCGATCTTGAGTCAAGGCTCAATATAAAGTTTGAGTACGA
>DBRA01000038.1:0-21821 GCA_002305445.1 Clostridiales bacterium UBA1380
ATCGCCTTGTCAACACCTTTTTTCTAAAAATCGCAAATATTTTTTTCGGGCGTGTAATAATACCTCTGATTCGGCATAATACAAAGATAAAAGATGCAGACTAGAAAAGAACGGGAGGGGATGCGTATGGTTACCGTTTACATCAGAACCTTAATTATATATATAATACTGATAAGCGCGATGCGGTTGATGGGCAAACGGCAGATCGGCGAACTGCAGGTCGCCGAGCTGGTGACGACGCTGATGATATCCGAGCTTGCCGTCATTCCGATGCAGAACACCGACACGCCCGTAGCCTATTCCGTCATACCCATAGTTCTTCTGTTGTCGATCGAAGTGATCTCATCGTTTGTCCTTACCAAGTGCGCGAAGCTGCGCAGCATATTTCACGGCAAGCCGAGCATCATAATATTGAGGGGCAAGCTCATACAGAGCGAGCTGTCGCGGCTGCGCATCAATTTAAACGAGCTTCTGTCGGAGCTTAGGCTGAAGGACATATCGGACATCGACGACGTCGAATACGCGATACTTGAAGAAAACGGAAAGCTTTCCGTTTTTACGAAACGCGAGAAGAACAACTTCACGCCGGCCGACGCGGGGCTTAAGCCTGAGGAGAACGGAATCGCCCACGCCGTTATCATCGACGGCAGCGTCAGCGACATAAACCTTGCGCTCGCGCAGAAGGACCGGCGCTGGCTCGATAAATATCTCAAGGAGAACAATTATCTGATTTCGGACGTATTTATGATGACAGTAGACGATGCCGGTAAAATCAATGTAATCAAGCGCGACAAGGATGCGAAAAACAAATGAAAAACTTCATCGTTTCGTTGGCCGCTCTGATCGTCATTACGGCCGCGGTCACCGCAAACTGTATTTTCATCACCTCGTTTACGGAGAGAATCGACGAACTTACGCGACAGCTTCCGCCGTACGAGATGGCGGGCGGAACGCTTGCGTCCGATAAGGCATATTCGGACTTGATCTATCTTTGGGAAAAGAACAAGTTTATTCTGTGTCTGACGGTCAGCCACGGCGAGACCGACAACATCGACGCGCTTATAGTCGAGGCCGAAGCCGCGTTCAACTGCGGCGACGCCGGCGCATACGAGAGCGCCAAGCACCTTCTGACGGACGCGATAGACAAGCTCCGCCATTCGGAGACGCTGTCGATCGCAGGCATATTGTAAGATGCGTATTATTAATCATATATCACACCGGCGCGGTTTTTGCCGCGCCGGTTTTTNNAAACCTATTCCGTTAACCTTTTTAACCTTATTGAAATATCGTTTGATGCGTGCTATAATTCGCTTAACGATATAATAAGGAGACGAATATGAAAAAGCGCAACCCTATCATATGGGCGGACATACCCGACGTCGACGTCATCCGCGTCGACGACACGTATTATATGGTTTCCACCACGATGCACACGATGCCGGGCGGCGTTATCTTCCGTTCGTACGACCTCGTCAACTGGGAGATAGCGTCGTATGTATACGACGAGCTTGAGGACACGCCCGGGCAGCGGCTCGACGACCAGAACGGCATATACGGCGCGGGCATGTGGGCGGCGTCGATACGTTACCACGAGGGCGAGTTTTACGTCGTCTTCGTCGCGAACGACACGAGAAAAACCTACCTGTACCGTGCGGAAAACATCGAAGGGCCGTGGCGCAAGTCGTATATCGAAGGCTTCTACCACGACTGCTCCCTCTACTTCGAGGACGGCCGCGCTTTTCTGATATTCGGCGGCGGCGACATCCGCATGGTCGAGCTGAAGCCAGATCTGTCAGGCCCGCTTCCGGGCGGCGTCGACAAGGTGATCGTCCGCGACCGCGAGAACGTGGGTCTGCGCTACGAGGGCTCGCATTTTTACAAGATCAACGGCAGGTACTACCTTTTTAATATACACTGGCTGCGCACCGGTTCGGGGCGGCGCGTCGAAAGCTGTCTGTTCTCCGATTCGCTCGAGGGGCCGTATCAGACAGCGGCGTTCGAGGGCGTCGAGGGACGCACCGCCGACGGCGATTTTCACGGCGGCAACATACTCGACGACGACATGGGCTGGCATAATCAGGGCGTCGCTCAGGGCGGTATCGTCGACACGCCGGACGGCGACTGGTACGCGATGCTGTTCCAGGATCACGGCGCGGTCGGGCGCATACCGGTGCTCGTGCCGATGAAGTGGGTCGACGGCTTCCCCGTGCTCGGCGAGGACGGAAAGGTTCCGCTCGAGCTCGACGTTCCCTCCACCCGTCCGGACTATGCGTATTCGCCCATCGTCGAGTCAGACGGGTTCGACTATGCCCCCGGCGAGAAGTTGAAGAAGCAGTGGCAGTGGAACCACATTCCCGACAACACGCTCTGGTCGGTGACGGAGCGCCCGGGCTGGCTGCGCCTGCGCACCGGCAACGTCTCCCCGAACTTCCCGTGCGCCAAGAACTCGCTCACGCAGCGCACGGTCGGGCCGATGTGCCGCGTCAGCGTCAAAGTCGACGCGTCCGGGCTGCGCGACGGCGATTACGCCGGTCTCGGCGCGCTGCAGAGCGGCTACGGACTGATCGCGGTTACGCGCGAAAACGGCAAGCTGTACATAGTGTCGCTGCGCCGCGACATGACCGTGCTCGACGAACACGGCCGTCTCCCCCGCCGCGACCGCGCGCCCGGCGCGGAAATCGGCCGCGTAGAGCTTACGGGCAGTTTGGCGGAGTTTGCGATCTACTTCAACTTCGACGACGGCGTCGACGAAGCGTGCTTCTATTACCGCGACGAGCGCGGCTTCTTCCGCCGTCTCGGCGATGTGCTCCATATGCGCTACACGCTCGACCACTTCATGGGCTACCGCGCAGCGCTGACTTGTTTCTCGACGAAGGAGCCGGGCGGCTGCGCCGACTTCGACGACTTCGATATCAAGGTGTTCGAATAAAGATACAAAAAGAGAGACCCGCGGTCGGGTCTCTCTTTTTATCGGGCTGAAAATTAAAATACGATTTCTCTGCCGGCATCGCTCGAGTCGTAGATGCCCTGCATCAGCTTTGCTGTGATGGCGACGGTGTCGATGTGCGACGGCAGCTTTTCGCCGGTGCGGACGCAGCGGACGAAGCTCGCGAGCTCGTCGTCGAACATATTGACCGACTGATACTCCGGCTTGTAGTTGTAGAGTTTGCCGTCCTTCGTCGTATAGACGGTGAAGTCTCCGCCGTACTGCAGGCGGACACCGCCCTTGTCGCCGAGGAAGTCGATGAACGCCTCGCCGACGCCGATGTTCTGCGCCCACGCGCCGTTGAAGGTGATCGTCGGTCCGGCGGTGCGGACAAAACCGGTCACGAAGTCGTCGACGTCGTATGTGCCGTTGAGGTCCTTCGTGTTCTCCGCCCACATGCCCTCGTAGACGTAGTTCTTCATATCGACGCCGAGCTTCGAGAACGCCTTCGCGCTCGCGGTCACGGGCGACGGGTCGCCGGTGCAGTACATGACGATGTCGAGGTAGTGGACGCCCCAGTCGATGAGCACGCCGCCGCCCGCGATGTCCTTCGTCGTGAACGCGCCGCCGAGTCCGGGTATGGAGCGGTGAGCGCGGAAGCTGACGTAAACGTGATAAATCTCGCCGAGCTCGCCCGCGGATATTATCTTCTTTATCTCGTTGACTGCGGTGTTGAAACGGTTGACGACGCCGATGTTCAGCGTTTTACCCGTTTCATGCTGGGCTTCCTGCATCTTCAGCACTTCGGCATATGTGCGCGCGGCGGGTTTTTCGCAGAGCACATGCTTGCCGGCGCGAAGCGAGTCGATCGCGATGATCGGGTGCATCTTGTTCGGCGTGCAGACCGATACGGCCTCAACCTCGGGGTCGGCGAGAATCTCGTGATAATCGTACACAGCCTTGCCGACGCCGTACTTCTTGACGGCTTCGTCGGCGCGCTCGGGTATGATGTCGCAGAGATATTTAATCTCGGCGTCCGGGCAGTGGAGGTAACCCGGTATATGCGCGGCGTTCGCTATGGTGCCGCAGCCGATGACGGCGACTTTAACTTTGCTCATGACGTGAACTCCTTATATTTTATATAAACAGCCTTATAACCGTCATCATTATAACCTTTCGACAAAACTTTTTCAACAGCAAAAATGAATATGTTCTTTATCATAATAATCGAAGACCGGCGCATAAAATAAAGCTCCGCATGCGCGTATCCGCATGCGGAGCTTTATTTTTATCAGTTGAGCATCTCCTGCCCGCCCGTCACGGGAACGGCCTGGCCGGTTTCGTACTTCTGCTCGATTATATATAAAACCGCGCGCGCGACGTCCTCCGTGCGGCAGCCGCGGCCGAGCGGAACCTTAGACTCGTAGTAGGCGCGGACGTCGGCGACGGTCTTTGCGCCCGGAACCTTTCCGGCTTTCAGATACTGCACGAAAAGTCCCTTCTCCGGGTCGCTCCACAGCGGACCGTCGAGGAAGTTGCCGGGGCAGACGGCGTTGACCTTGATGCCGTACGGAGCGAGCTCGAGCGCGAACGACTGCGTGAGCCCGAGCCCGCCGAACTTGCTGCCCGCATATGCGAAGTTCTTGTTGGAGCCGGAAAGCCCCGACTTCGAATTGATCTCGATGATATCGGCCATATATCCGGGCGCGGCGGCGCGCTGGATCTTCATCGGCGCTGTCGCGTATTTTGCGCAGAGGAAGTACGCGGTGTAGTTGACGCTCGTCACGAGCTCGAAGTTTGCGCGCGTCATCTCCTCGAGCGAGCCGGCGCGGACAACGCCGGCGTTGTTGACGAACACGTCGAGCCCGCCGTAACAACAGACTGTCGTCCGTATCATATTCTTTACGGATTCTTCGTCCGTGACGTTGACGCCGACGGCGAGCGCCCTTCCCTCGCCGTACTTTCTGCATATATCTTCGGCGGCGGCCTTCGCCCCCGCTTCGTTCATGTCGGCGATGACGACATATGCGCCTTCGGCCGCCATCGATTCGGCGATGCCGAGGCCGAAGCCCTGCGCGGAGCCGGTGACGATCGCTATCTTGCCGTCGAGCCGGCCGCGACCGGCGTCGTTCGCGACGGACGCGCGGTAGCTCTCGACCTCCCAGTTTACGATGAAGTCCTCGAGATGCTTCGACATCGGCTTGACGCCGCCGAAGCTTTTCGCGTATGCGTGAATCTTGAGCGCGTCGAGCATGACGGCGCGCGCGGTTTCGGCGTCTTTCTTCGACGAGCCGAGCGCGAACATGCCGAGCCCCTTAACGAAGACGATCTTCGGCGCGAAGCCGCGGCGCTCCCTGAACGCGGCGAAGGCTGCCGCCGTCGACGCGACGTCGGTGTCGGCGATAAAGAGCGGCTCGGCCTTGCAGTATACGATGTGGTCGGGCGTCATCGGGCGGCGAAGCGGCTCGAACGATTCCTCCGACTGCGCGTATTTCATGACCTCGGCGTTGGCTTCGTATGCGGCGCAGGCGTACCCGCCCGCGTCATACAGCATTCTGAGCGCGGGCGCGACGGCGGCGGCCGCTTCCGCGTCATATCCGGCGTCGCCGAAGTCTGGCGCCGTTTTTACGGCGGAGCGCAGAGCCGCGAACGTTTCGGCGACGAGCGCGTCGATGCCGTCCTCGCTGTCGGCGGCGAAGAAGACGCCGTGGTTTTCGAGCACGACTATGCTCGGCTCGCAGCCGCGGCGGCGCCTGTACTCGTTTATGCGCCCGAGGCACGATACGGCGAGGATATAGCCCGGCTCCGTCTCGTTCACCCAGAGCGCGTCCGGGAACAGCTTCGCGCAGGCGTCTTCNNAGCGCGGGATGGATGTGCAGCACGTATTTCGCCGGCAGCATGTCGTGCAGCAGCGTCTCGACGGACGGGCGCTTAGTCTCGCTGCCGGGCAGGCGCGCCGCCATGAGGTCGGCGAGGACCTGCGCTTCGCGGACGGCGGGGTCGGACGAATACTCGGTTTTCATTATAACGGCGAGCTTTGCGCGGTCGAGCCCGACGAAGCCCGCGGGCGTCATATCGGAAAGACGCGTGCCGGATCCCTTTATGTAGAGCGTGTCGGCTGTCTTATACGAGGTGTTGCCGCCGCCTGCGAGTACGCAATCGGGGTCAGCGCCGTATTTGCGCGATATCGCGCTGATGATTTCGAGCGACATTTCTATACAGTCTCCAATCGTAAAAATTGAGAATTATTCGGCGCGGCCGATTGCGGCGTACTTTTTGACGCGGTCGGAAAGATCCGGCAGCGCCGCCTTCGTCTTATCCGAGAACATGCCGTCGGACAGGTCGCGCGTCGCCGCCCTCTCGTGGCCGATCAGCGCGTACGTCGCCTCCTTGAGGTGCGAGAACGCCGGATCGTCGAGCGCGCGGCAGACAAACGACTGGCGCGGCGAGTTGATGTCCTCGCCGCTTATCTCGAAAAATCCCGTCTCGCGGCACAGTCGCATGACGCGGTCGAGCTGCGCCCGCGTGTTGCGCGTCGGCATGTATGTGACGGCGTCGAAGCCGAGCGATTTGAGCACCGCAAAGAGCTCGTCGAGGTACGAGTCCTCGAAGCGCTGGGCTTTTTTGTCGCCGGTGACCGATTCGCCGACGTCGCCGAGGTATGCGTACGCCGATATCGCGCCGAAGCGGCGGCACGCGTCTATGTATTCGGTGATGTGCGGGCACTCCTCGTCCGCGTCGACGTAGATTTTTTCGACGAGCGCGCTCTTGAGCACGCCCAGAATGTCGTACTCGTAGTAGCGCGGATCGGCCTCGAGCAGGCGCGCCTTCAGCTTGTCCGGCAGCGAAAGGGAAAGCGGGCCGCAGAGGTAATCTGCAAGCGCCGGCGGATCGGGGTATGCGGCCGTCAGCTTTTTCGTCAGCGCGAAGAGTATATGGCGTTCGGTGACGGAGCCGCCCTCGTCATAGCGCGACAGCGGCAGAACGTCGCGCTCGAAATCTATCGCCGCCTCGGCCGGAACGAGGTCGTTTATGCGCGCGCACATCTTTTTGTTGCGCTCGTTGCGCTTTTCGCGGCAGGGCCTGAAAAACGCGTCTGCCGCGTCGAGCGAGGCGTGCGGTATGCCGTGCAGCGCGACATAGACAACGCTTATCTGGTCCGGGTTGTTGATGCGGCGGCCGAAAAGAGGCGTGCCGTCCGTGCGGACGCGGCACTCGGCGCCGACCGTCACGGGCATGCGCGCTATCGCGCCGGCCTCGATGAACTCTCGCGCGCCGCTTACGCTGTCGTGATCCATGATGCCCGCCGTATCCAGTCCCGCGCTCCACGCGGCGTAGACGGCGGCGGTCGGCGAATACGGCGAAAACGAGTAGATAGTGTGGATGTGGTTGTTGACGTATCCTTCGGACGGCGTTCGCGCGAGCTTCCCATCGTCGTGCAGGCGTATGAGGGCGCGAAGCGCTTCAAGCCGTTCGTCGGCGGTGCGCGCGTTGAGCGAGGCGACGTATTCTTCTGCTGTCTTCATTATATATATCCTTTCTTTCGGCCTGTATCTATTCTTCGCTCGTCACGACGGAGTCGACGGCGGCGTCGTAGAGCGCCTTGACTCCCGCATTTGATGTGTCGATGAAAGCAGCCGCGGCATTATACGGCGTCTCGAAGTAAGCGCAGCCGCCGAGCGCGTAGACGAGCTCGATGGCGACGCCGACGCCGGATTGCGTGAGGTAGACCGGCGGGCAGATGCCGTATTCGGGCTTGTACTCGATATACATATCGGCAAAGCCGGTCTGGTCGAGCAGCCCCTCGACGCCGTATTCCACGGCGAATACACCGCTCTCGAATGCGCTCTTGAGCGCGGCGAGGTCGGCTATAAGCGCCTCTGACGGTATCTCCTCGCCCGTCGTCAGGTCGATATTGATCGTATAGCAGAACACGGACGGGTGCGCGGCTTCCTCGACGTAATAATTGCCGCGGACGACGACGGAAAATATCTTATCGGTCGCGCACATGACCGAGGCGTCGTCGATCTTATAATCGAAGAACGGCTTGTCGACTCCCTCGAGCGCTGTGCTTTTGTAGTGCGCGCTCACCTTGTCGGCTATCAGCTTATTGGCGGCCGCCATCACGGTCTCGTCCGCCATGCCCTCGATCTGCGGGTATGAGAAATCATAGCTGCCGTTTTCGACGGCCGCTTCGATCGATGTGCCGGACACGCTGTATCCGGCCGCCGTCACCGCCGACGCCGGTTCGACTTTGTCGAGCACGATCGGCTCTTTAGAGCATGCGGCCGCGGACACAAGAAATGCCGCACAGAGCATGACAATCAATAATTTACGCATACTTTACTTATACCTCGTTTATTATTTACTTCACTCAAGCCCGAGAAGGCGGTATACGAACGCGGCACCGTCGTTTTCCACCGTTTCGACGGGCACGCCGAGACGCTCCGACAGCTGCTCCGGCGTTGCGTCGTCGAGGAATACGTCGCCCTGCGCGCGCAGCATCGAGCGCGAAATATACAGCGCTTCGCCGAGATCGCGTCCGGCGAGCTGTTCCCCGAGGTCGGCTGCGGTCAGAAGTCCCGTGACGGTCACTTCCCCGCCGAAGAAATTGTTTTTAACAGTATAAACGTTACAGGTGAAATTATGACACCTGCTTTTTATTTTTTCCGCCTGGCGTTTTATAAACCCGCCCGCTGCTTCGCCTGTCGCGACGGATACGCGGCGATTTATCTTTTTCTCGTCCGGCGTGAGGCGGCGCAGCGCCGCGTCGACCTCCGTCTCGAACGAAGTCAGCATGCCGACGCCGTTTTCGAGCTGCGTGTATTCCTCGTATGCGTCCTCCGGCGGCAGCGGCCTTTTCGCCTTGACGTAGAACTCGTCGCCGCAGAAGAACAGCCTGCTGCCGTGCCGCTTTAGGCAGACCGCCGCGCGCGCTTCCACCTGATCGATTACGGCGGCGCACTCGTCCGGCGTAAACGGCTCGAGGTGCGTAAGCTTCTGCCTGTGCCCGCTTAAGCCTACCGGCACGATCGACACGCTGCGCAGCGACGGCGCGAGCGTCTCGAGGTTACTCATCGTACGTTCGAGCTCCGCGCCGTCGTTCCAGCCCTTGCACAAAACGATCTGCGCCCGTATGTCGAGCCCGGCGTCGGCGAAGCGGTGCAGAATGTCCATGACCGCGCCCGCGCGCTTGTTACGCATCATCCGTACGCGCAGCTCCNNGCGCTCGTCGTCGTCCTTGAAGTAAAGCGTCTGGCGCATGCCGGGCGGGAGCTGGTCGATAAAGCAGAATATGCAGCCGTTGCGGCACGAATGCTTTTCGTCCATAAGCGGGGTGGCGAAGATGAGTCCGATGTCGTCGTACGTCTCCTTGTCGATGTGCGTGCGATATACTACCCCGCCGCGCGAAAGCTCGAGGTCGAGCGAGCTGTCCGCAATGCGGAAGCCGTAGTCGAGCGTGTCGCGTATCGCGCGGCCGTTGACGGCGAGCAGAACATCACCCGCGCGTATGCCCGCCTTGTCCGCGCGCGACCCCGGCGCGACCGACGTGATTTCAGTCATTATGCTACCTTTTTTCATATCATGATACGGTATTATTATAAACCTTTTAACGCCGCCGCGTCAAGGTAAACAAGGCGCGGCGCGGTTTGTATATAATACGAAAAAATATATTATTATAAGCCGTATTTTAATAGCAGTTTGCTCTTTACAATCATATTAAAAGTGCTATAATGTATCATCCAAAATAAAAAAGGCGGTGTTCCTTAAATGGGAATTGCAAACAAAGACGGCGAAGACCCTCTTCCCGGAGAGCAACCGAAGGTTGCCGTAGTTTATAACCTCAAAAAGAACGTCAAGTCCGACGTTCCCGACGCCGAAGCCGAGTATGACAGCATCGGCACCGTAAAGGGCATCTGCGCGGCCTTGAAGCGCGCCGGCGCGTCGACGGTTATGGTAGATGCCGCACCGGACCTCGTCGCACATCTCATGCGGGCGAAGGTCGATCTCGTCTTCAATATTGCCGAGGGCGCGGGCGGGCGCGGACGAGAAGCCGAGGTGCCCGCCATGCTCGAAATGGCAGGCATACCGTACACCGGCTCCGACCCGACTACGCTCTGCATCGCGCTCGACAAGGCGCTGACCAAGCGGCTGCTCAAAACGTACCGCGTGCGCACGCCCGGTTATATCGTCTGCTCCGGGGCGGACGCAAAACTTGACGGCGTAAAATACCCCGTCATCGTAAAGCCCGACGCAGAAGGCTCGAGCAAGGGCATATCAGACGTCAGCGTCGCCGAAAATGAAGGCGAGCTGCGCGCCGCGCTCGAAAAAAACCTCGCCGCCTACGGCGGGGAGATGCTCGTAGAGGAGTACATACACGGGCGCGAATTCACGGTCGGAGTGCTCGGCAACGGTGGGGACGCTAAGGTCTTCGAGCCGATGGAGATCGTCTACAAAAAGAAAACGCAGGGCGATTACTGCGTTTACAGCTACAACGTCAAGCAGGATTATACGAAATTTGTCGATTACGTCTGCCCCGCCGCGCTCAATCCGTCCGAGACGCGCTCCATGAAGCAGACCGCGCTGAAAATATACAACGCCCTCCGCTGCCGCGACTTCGCACGCATGGATTTCCGCATGTCGCCGGAGGGCAAAATCTATTTTATCGAAATCAATCCACTGCCCGGACTCGCGCCCGGCTACAGCGATTATCCGATGCTCGCGGAGTTCTGCGGCGTCGGTTACGACGCCCTGATCACCGCAATCTACAGCGCCGCCGCAAAACGCTGCGGGCTCGTCCGTTAGGAGGCGGTTGATTTGACCGGCATCGATTACAGCGCGAAATATTCAGGCTGGGACGACTGGAAATGGCAGTTCTCGCATCGTATCACAACNNATCGACGAGGTGCTGCGCACGTTCCGCATGGCGATAACGCCGTATTACGCCTCGCTCATCGATCAAAACAACCCGAGCGACCCGATAAGGATGCAGTGCGTGCCCTCGATAAAGGAGCTCGCGCCGTGCGGCGACGACATGGCCGACCCGCTTAACGAGGAGGGCGACAGCCCCGTGCCGCACGTCGTCCACCGCTACCCCGACCGCGTGCTGCTGCTCGTGACGTTCAGGTGCTCGATGTACTGCCGCCACTGCACGCGCCGCAGGATCGTGGGCGAGGAGGACAGGGTCATCACAGAAAAGGAGCTTACGCGCGCGCTCGACTACATACGGAGCCATGATGAGATACGCGACGTGCTGATCTCCGGCGGCGACCCGCTTGTCATGAGCGACGAGAAGCTCGAGCACATCGTCGCGTCGCTGCGCGCGATACCGCACGTCGATATAATCCGCATCGGAACGCGCACGCCGGTCGTCATGCCGATGCGGATAACGCCGGAGCTTGTCGATATGCTGAAGAAATATCAGCCGATATGGATCAACACCCACTTCAACCACCCGAACGAGATCACGCCGCGCTCCGCGCAGGCCTGCGCGCGCATCGTCGACGCGGGTATACCGCTCGGCAACCAGAGCGTCCTGCTGCGCGGCATAAACGACGACTCGGAGACGATGAAGAAACTTCTGCTCGGCCTCGTGCATATCCGCGTGCGCCCGTATTATCTTTATCAGTGCGACCTCAGCCGCGGCATCGGCCACTTCCGCACGAAGGTCGAGACCGGAATTAAGATCATGCACGACCTGACGGGCAACATATCCGGCTACGCGGTGCCGAAGTTCGTCATAGACGCGCCCGGGGGCGGCGGCAAGGTGCCGATAAATTATGATTACGTCATAAGCAAAGACGACCGCGAGGTTGTTATGGAGAACTTCCGCGGCAACATATACCGCTACCCGCAGCCGAAGGACATAGACAAGTAGCTTTACATAGGATAAATTAAAAAGCATATCCGCTTTTTAAGATGCGGATATGCTTTTTTTGCACGGCCAAAAAGCCGTGCGCTCCACGGACACACGGCCGCGCTATGTATGTTTTGCTTTATTCGCCTATGCTTTTGCGGATTTTTTCGAGTGCCGACTTTTCGATGCGCGATACATACGAGCGCGATATGCCCATGTTTTTCGCGGTCTCGCGCTGCGTCGCGGCTTCGCCGGTGCCGAGCCCGTAGCGCATGATCATGATCGCACGTTCTCGCTCGTCGAGGTCGTACCGTATGCAGTCGAGCGCGCGCCGAAGCCGCACCTTTACGTCGAGGTCGTCGGCGATGGTGTCGTCGCAGTAGATTATATCGCCGTAGGACAGCGTGTTTCCGTCGCGGTCGACGTCGATCGGTTCGTCGAAGGATATCTCCATTCCGTTTTTACGCTGCGCGCGGAAATACATAAGGATTTCGTTCTGTATGCACTTTGCGGCGTATGTAGCGAACCTGACACCGCAGTCGGCGTCGAAGCTGTCGATAGCTTTTATCAGACCGATGGAGCCGATAGACACGAGGTCGTCTGCGTTGCCGTAGGACGAATAGTACTTCCGGACGACGTGAGCGACGAGCCGCAGGTTGTGCTCGATCAGCTTGGAGCGCGCCTCTTCGTCTCCGGCGGCGGCGCGCCTGAAATATTCGCGCTCCTCGGCGGTCGATAACGGCGGCGGAAAATGCCCCGTTCCCGAAACGCCGAGTATCAGACACGCGGCACGCAGCAATGCGGCAAAAAATCCTGTCAGCATCTTCATATTCCTCCGTAACGACGTATACTACAGTTTATGCAGCCGCCGCGTGTATAATCGAGCTTTTATTTATTCTTTTAATCGTTACGCCGGCGACGCTCCTCGCGAACAGTATTTCACATTCCGGTTGACAGATGCGCATCATCGGGTGTATAATGGCTTCACTGTAAATCGGGAAAGCGGAGTGGGACGCATGAAATACACACACATTGTCTGGGACTTCAACGGCACGCTGATCGACGACGCGGCTGCGTCCGAACGCGCGCTCAACATCATGCTGCGCCGCCGCAGCCTCGCCACGCTTTCCGGCCGCGACGAATACAAGCGCCGCTTCCGCTTTCCGCTCCGCGAATTTTACGCCGACCTCGGATTCGATTTCGCGGCGGAGGATTACGGCGCTGTCGCCGCGGAATGGTACGCGCTTTACCGCGCCGAAGAAAAAAACGTACCGCTCTCGAGCGGAGCCGAAGAAGCGCTTTCGCTGTTCCGCGAGCGCGGCGCGGCGCAGATCGTATTATCATCGTCGGAGGCGGGGCTTCTGCGCGAGCAGCTTTACGCCCGCGGCGTCGGCGAATATTTCGACGAAATAATAGGGCTGCCGGATCACACCGCCGGATCGAAGGGCGCGCTCGGTCTGCGCTGGGCGCGCGGGTTATCCGACAAGGCGCACGTGCTGTTCGTCGGCGACACCATACACGACTACGAAGTCGCGAGCATCGTCGCCTCCGGCGCGTCAGTCAGAGCCGACTGCGCGCTTTATACGGGCGGACACACCTGCCGCGAGCATCTCTGCGCATGCGGCTCCTGCGGCGTCTCCCGCGTCGCAGTCGTCGATACGCTGTCTGATGTGGCGGCGCTGGCGATATGAAAGAAGATAAACTTATGTTTAATCGTTATGCGATCGACGATGCGCAAATCACGATGTTCGGCGGCACGGATATAACGCGCGAAAACAAATCAATCAGCGGCGCGGGCAAAGTGAATAAGTATGCCTCAGGCGGCAGTACTGATATAACGTATGAGAATACAGAATGCGGAGATACTGATATTACCCGCCCGAAGACCGGTATCACCGACACGTCAAACATGACCGTATGGGATCTGACGGTCGCCGCCAATCTGCGCGAGCTTGACGGACGACCGCTCACCGCGGGCGAAAGAACCGCGCTCGTCGGCCGGCTGCTCAACTCTCGCGAGCCGACGCAAAAAATCGCGCGCTTTCACAATTCCGTCAACGCGCCGTCCGCCGAAAACGGCGACGAGCGCGTCATGTACCCGCTCTTCTACCTGCCGCCGTATGATAACGGCGCGAAGCACCGCACGCTTACGGGTGCGCTGCCCGCGACGCATATATTATCGTCAAACGCATACGAGCTTGAGATCGTACGCCTGCTCGCGCTCTACGGCAGAGAGAACGCCGACGCGGAAGCCGTTGTCGCAAGGACGGCGGCGAGGCTTAAGACGACATGTTTCGGCAACTTCTGTCCGCACGGCGAATGCTACGACGCGGGCGCGGCGGCGCTGCGTTTATATAACGCGGTATCAGGCGCGCGCGCGACCGGGGCGCGGCTGGCCCGTTCGCTTTTCGACGCGCGGAACGCGAAAAAGCGAAGCGTCGGCTGCGAGCTGTATCTGCTGCTCGCGTTCGCCGGTTGCCCGGATGCGGGGCAGCATTTACCCATATACTATAATGAAGCGGCAGGACGTATAAGCCGCGCGGCGAACCGCGCCGGAGCAGATGCCGGCTTCTCCGCAATAGCGCCGCTCATCCTGCGTTATGCCGGGCGCGTCATAAAAAATAATAAATTTTAAAATGATGTTTGAAAATCGACTTTTAGGGAATAATTAATGCTGTGGTACAGTAATACTGCCATAGAATTATTACCACCGAAAGGATGATCTCCAAAATGGCCGTCATTGATAAAATTGCCCTGACGCTAATCGTCATCGGCGCGCTCAACTGGGGACTCGTCGGGCTGTTCCAGTTCGACGCGGTCGCCTGGATAGGCGGCGGAGCAGCCGGTATATTCAGCCGGATCATATATACGCTCGTAGCCGTCGCCGGACTCTGGTGCATATCGCTCATCTTCCGTCCCTCTCCGGCGGAATCAACCTATTAATTAAAATCGCACATTTACAAAAAAACGGACGAAACCTTTCCGGTTTCGTCCGTTTTTTTACTGTTTTGTCTCCTGCGCTTCTACGACCGCGCGGAAGCGGTCGAGAAGCGATTTGTCGATGCCTTTATAGAAATTCGTGTGTATCGTGTCGACCGACTTCACGACGGAGCGGATGAAGATGTTTTCGTCGTCGTCGACGGTGTCCATATCCGTCATGACGACGAGGATGTACGGGTGCTCGTCGTAGACGATGCCCATGTCGTGATACGAGTCGATGTCCCAGCCGTACTTGTGTGCGACCTGCTTAGGCGACACGGCGTACGGTATCAGTATGCGGTAGTTCGCCTCGAGCATCAGCTTTTTTAAGTATTCGCCCCACTTGTCGCCCGACTCCATGAAATCGTACATCGCGCGCAGGAATTTCCCGTAGTCAGAAGCGGTGTTGTACATGAAGCCGTTCGCATATTTTACGCCGAGCGCCGACGCCTGCGAATAGAAGTCGCTGTAGCCGAACAGCTCCCGCAGCTGTTTGAACGCGACGTTGTCGCTGTACAGAACGCTGTAGTCGATAAGTTCGCGGTAGGTCATCTGCGTGCCGTCGGCCATGTCCTTGATCTTGCCTGTGCCATCCTCCAGCATCGTCTTCTTATCGAACGTCCATACGCGGTCGAGGTCGTACTTTTCCTCGCCTTCGAGGTAGATGATGCTGCCGTCGTCGTCGAGGTTCGGATTTTTCGCATCGGGGTCGTCGGCGGGCGGCGTGAAGTCGAGTTTTTTCTGCTCGAACGCGCTTATGGTTCGCAAAACCGTATAAACATACGGCGCTTTGATAAGGCTCGCGGAGAAGAAGAGGTCGTTTGCGTTATAGGCGATATTATAGCCGGTGGTAAGATCCTCGTAATAAAGCGCGATGTGCGGGTACTGCTCATACTCGACCTTCTGCGTCTTCGTTTTACCGGACGCGTCCTTGACGGCCGCTCCCGAGCTGTCCGTGACAGCCTCTTCTTTTTCGAGGACGCGGTTCGGAGCGCCGCCGCCGAGCGTCGAGTAAAGCTTTGACACCGCCTCCGCCTGCGCGCCGATGTTGAGGTATGATATGCTGTCGTAAGCGGCGATCTTGTTGTTGACGGCGTCGATTTCCTTCTGCTTGGCTGAAAGCTGCGCTTCAAGAGCCGCGATTTTTTCGTTTAAAGCTCTCTCTCGCGCTTTGGACGCTTCGTCATTGTCGGCGGAGCCGGCAAGCGCCGATTCAAGCTCGCTTTCGAGCGATGCGATCTCGGCCTTCATCGACTCCGTCGCGCTCTCGAGCGCTTTCTTTTCATACTCAAGCTCTTTTATTCTGTTGTCGCCGCCGGCGCCGGCGGATACGGGCACGCTGTCGCCTTCGTCTTCATGCGTGCCGGTGAATATCGCCTGCCGGTTGACCGCGATAAAGCATAAAAGCGCGATGAGACATACGAACAGAACTGCGCAGATTGCGGTCAGAATTATAACCGGGTCTGTTCGTTTTTTCTTTTTCTTCGGCGGTTTCCAGCCGTATTGATTATGATTTTGCGTCTTTCGCTCAGTCCCTTCCCGGATTTTTGCTTTCACAGAACAACGGCAGCGTGGCGGCTGACGTGACAGCAGATGCTGACCGCGACAGGCAGCCCCGCGATATGCGTCGGCGCGTATTCGATTTTGACCGCGAGCGCAGTCGTGTCGCCGCCGAAACCCTGTGGCCCGATGCCGAGCGCGTTTATCTCGAGCTTCAGCCTGTCCTCGAGCGCGGCGTAGCGCGCGTCCGGCGACGGCAACGAGAGCGGCCGCAGAAGCGCCCTTTTCGCCATCAGTGCGCACGACTCGAAGTCGCCGCCGACGCCGACGCCGACGATTATCGGCGGGCACGGCTTCGACCCCGCGTCGCGTACGGACGACACGACAAACGCGGCGATGTCGTCCTCGGTCGCGGACGGGTCGAACATCTTCACCGCCGACATGTTTTCGCTGCCGAATCCCTTCGGCGCGGCGGTCAGAGTCAGCCTGTCGCCCGGCACGAATCGGATATGGATCACCGCGGGCGTGTTGTCGGTCGTGTTCTTCCTGTCATAAAGCGGGTCGCTGACGACGGAGCAGCGCAGGTAGCCGTTTTTATAGGCGTGCGCGACGCCGAGGTCGACCGCTTCGTTGAAGTCGCCGTCGATGTGGACGTCCTGCCCGACGTCGGCGAAGACGATCGCCATTCCGGTGTCCTGGCAGATCGGCAGGCCGGTTCTGCGCGCGGCGTCGAGATTGTCGCCGAGCGCGCCGAGCACAGCCGCGGCGATCGGCGAGCTCTCCGCTTCGCGCGCCGCTCTGATCGCGTCCTCGACGTCCTGCGGGAGCGAGCGAGCGCAGGACGAAAACAGCTCCTCGACCGCAGCGGTTATTTCATTCGCTTTGATTTCGCGTACGATACCCATTATCAGTGTTTTGCGCGTCTGTATGTCTCGACGCCGTTTATATAAACGCGCTTGGCGCGGGTGAATACATCGAGCGGGTCGCCGTCGAATATGGCGAAGTCCGCGTCCTTGCCGACCTCGATGGAACCGACGCGGTCGGCAAGACCGAGCATCTCGGCCGCGTTTATCGTAAGCGCGCGGTACGCCCTCTCGCGTCCGAGTCCTTCGCGCGCGGCGAGCGCGGCGCAGACGGGCAGGTATTCGAGCGGCGTTACCGGATGGTCGGTCGTTATGGATACTTTAATGCCGGCGTCGGCGAGTATGCCGGCGTTGGCGAACGTCATGCTGCGCAGCTCCGGCTTCGAGCGGTCGGACAGGTTCGGGCCGATGAACGCTTCGACGTCCGCCTTCGCAAGCTCTTGAGCGATAAGGTGTCCCTCCGTGCAGTGGACGAGCTTATACTTGAGGCGGAACTCCTCCGCGATGCGCACGGCGGTGAATATATCGTCGGCCCGGTGGCAGTGGAAGTGCGCCGGCAGCTCGCCGCGGATGACGGGCTCGAGCGCTTCGCACTGAGCGTCGTATTCCGGGCGTTTGTCGGGCTCCGCGGCTTTATCCTTCTTATCGGCGTAGCGCTGCGCTTTGAGCAGCGCCTCGCGTATGATAGACGCAGTCGCCATTCGCGTGGACGGACCTTTGCCGCTGTAGCAGAACTTCGGGTTCTCGCCGAGCGCGAACTTCATCGAAACCGGCGCCTTGACGATCATGTCGTCGACGCGCTGTCCGACCGTCTTCATCGCGACGAACTGGCCACCGATCGGGTTTGCGCTGCCGGGACCCACGCCGACGAGCGTCACGCCCGCGCGCATCGCGTCGCCGAAGCAGCGGTCGAGCGGATTGATCGCGTCCCATCCGCGGAGCTGCGCTGTGTTCGGGTTTGTCGCCTCGTTGACGTCGTCGCCCTCGGCGCGCAGCGAATCCTCAAGTATACCTATGTGGGTGTGGCCGTCGATGAACCCGGGGAAAAGCCGTCCTGTCTCGCGGATAACCGCATCGCCCTCTGCGACGGCGGGCTCGCCCGCTCCGACGGCGGCGATTTTACCGTTTTCGATTGCGACATAGCCGCGGTCGATAACGCCCGCTTCCGCCATTGTGTATATTTTTATGCCGGTTATGTACTGCTTCATATCGTTTTCTCCGTTTGCTTGATATTTGACGCCTTTTTATATAAATTGTTCTCGCAATATTATAATTTTTACAATACAAGCCAAAAACTGCCGCGGCGGTCGCTTTCCGCCGCGGCGTGGTTTTTTATCCTGCACATTCATTCGGTGAGGTCGTTGTAAAACACGATCTCCTCCGGAAGACGAAGATTCAGTTTCTCATGCGCGACGCCGATCACATAATCGTCGTCGAACGGCTCGTCCAGCTTTTCCTGCAGCAGCGCGACTTCATCGGCGGCTTCGTCCCGCCGCGCGATAAGCTCCTTCTCGCGGTCGCTTATGTCGTTGTAATCGAACTGCAGCTTCAATATTGTTACAGAGCAGAAAACTGTTACGGCAATCAGGACGATTTTTATCATCAGATTCGAGTTCCTATAGCGTCTCACATCGTTTCCTCCTCTTTGCGGCGTATTTCAACGCCGTACAAATTCATCTCCGCGGCGGCGCGTTCGACGAAGGACGATATCGACATCACGGCGCGACTCTCAAGCCGGCGCGACCGCAGACCGTAGAGCGCACGTTTTATCGCCGCAAAAAGCGCTTTTGAAGCTTCCGCTGTTTTCTTCGCTATGTATTTTACCGCCGCGACTATCGGGCGGACCGTGAAATATACAAGATATGCGAGCGCCGAGCGTATTATGAACACTATCGTCCTCGACGCGAGCATGACGAGCTTGCCGAGCGTGAAGTAGTACGCAGAAAAGCCGAGAGCGGCGCATAAGGCGAGATAAAACCGGGGTTCGCCATAGTTCGCGTGGTATAAAAACACGGCGACCGCAGGCGTGGCTATCGCGAAGTACAGGATATCCGCAGTAAAAACCGCCGCTGTCTCCACGATGTCGCCGATGACGTGCCGGCGCCTGTTCTTTCGCCTGTCGTTGCGGCTGCCTATCAGCGGCAGCTTCAGCGAGTCGAAGCGGTCGTTCCCGCCGTCGCGCACGCCGATGCCGAGGAAAACTCTCCCGATGCGGAAAACGTCGTAAAGCGCGCCGAAGCACGCTCCGAGCCCGAGCGCGTAAAGGGCGAAAAGGAGCTGCCGCGCCGTGTTTGTTTCAAGCAGCGAAAACGGATCCGTCATTTGAAGAATTTCGCCATGCCCTTCTTCTTATCGCTTGGCGCTTTGGAGAAATATATGACGGCGTCGATCCTGCCGGTCAGCGAAAGCATGCCCGTCTCGGCGTCGAAGCGTTCGATCTTCAGCTCAGCGCCTTCGACGGAAATGCCGCCTTCGGCCGAATCGAGCGTGACGAGCCCATCGTCGAACCCGGTAACCTCGTTTATGCCCTCGAACTCCGCATTATGCCGGCTGCGCACTGTAAAGCTGTGCGGCTTTTTCGGCTTTTCCTGCATATTGCTTTGATTCATATACCTTACCTCCGCGCTTGTCTTCACGCATATGCGCATCAGTAATATATATGCGGGATAACCGTTAAAAATGCCGCATTTGATGTAATGAGAGTCAGATTAAATATGTCGCGGGCGCGGTTACTCCTCGATGACCTCATAAAGCGACGACGCGTCCGCTTTTGCCACACTTTCGCGCACGTCCCTGACGCGCACGCGCAGCCTGCGTTCGCCGAACGTGATTTCGATTATGTCGCCGCTCTGGACGTCGTACGACGCTTTGGCGCGGCGGCCGTTGACCGTCACGTGCTCCGCGTCGCACGCTTCGTTCGCGACGGTTCTCCGCTTTATGATCCTCGAGACCTTTAAAAATTTATCAAGACGCAACTCTGTGATCCTCCGTATCAGAGGTTTTTTACAAAAAGCCGGAGGACGCGGGAAATTATATATCTCCCCGGGCCTCCGGCGTGCGCGGATTGTGCGATTACTTGTTGATTTTGTCCTTAAGAGCCTTGCCGGCGGTGAACGCGGGATGCTTGGATGCCGGAATAGTTATAGTCTCGCCGTTTGCGGGGTTGCGGCCGACGCGCTCGCCTCTCGACTTGACTTCGAAGGAGCCGAAGCCGACGAGCTGAACCTTCTCGCCTTCAACGAGGGCGTTTTCGATTGCGTTGATGAAAGCGACGACTGCCGCTTCGGCATCTTTCTTTTTAAGTCCGGTCTCTTTGGACACGACTTCGATAAGTTGAGTCTTGTTCATTATTAATCTTACAATCCTTTCGTTGTATGTGTTTAAAACACCGATAGTATATCATTTTTTTTAAAGATTATCAATACTTATTTTCAGTTTTTAATTGTTTTTCCGCGCTTTTTTGACCTTTTCCCATAAAGAGTCGAGGGCTTGCATTCCGGCCTTCTCCATATCGAGCCCCTCCTCGTCCGCAGCCCTCTCGAGCGCCTCGAAGCGCTCGATGAATTTGGCCGTGGAACGGTTCAGCGCGCTCTCCGCGTCGACGCCGCAGAGACGCGCGGTGTTGACCACGGAAAACAGTAGATCGCCGATCTCGCCTTCGAGGTCGGAGCGGTGCTCGTCCGCGCGTTCGAGCTCCGCCGCCGTTTCGGCCGTCTCCTCGCAAACTTTTTCGAGAGCCGCGGCGGCTGAGTCGAAGTCGAAGCCGCACTTCGCCGCCCTCTCGCCGACCTTCTGCGCGCGCATCAGCGCCGGCAGCGCCGGCGGTATCGCGCGCATTTTCTGCGAGGCGCTGTCGCGCTTCTTCTCCTCGGCCTTTATCCTGTCCCAGTTCGCGAGCACCGCTTCAGGCGTTTCGGCGACGACGTCGCCGAATATATGCGGGTGGCGATGAATCAGCTTCGCGCAGATGTCGTTCGCGACGTCGTTTATATCGAACGCGCCGCGCTCCTCCTCCATCCGCGCATGAAACACGACCTGCAGAAGCACGTCGCCCAGCTCCTCGCGGAGCAGCTTCGCGTCGCCGTTGTCGATGGCTTCGACGACCTCGTACGTCTCCTCGATGAAGTTGCTGCGTATGCTCTCGTGCGTCTGCTCGCGGTCCCACGGGCAGCCGCCCTCGGAGCGCAGCAGCGCCATGATATCGCAAAGCGAGGTAAAGTCGTGACGCGGCTCGCTCTTAAGCTTTTCAATCATTTCTTCTCTGTTCATTATTATTCACCCGTTTTATACGTCTTTGCGCGGCGAGCGCGTTATTTTTCTTCCGCCGGGGCGGGCGTTTCTTTTTTAAGCAGATGCACCTTTTCGAGCAGCGCGCATATTTTCGCGCCCTTCGGCACGAGCGCGAGGTCCTCGCGGCTTATCGCCTTCATCGGGAACAGAACGAGCGCGTAGACGATCACGGCCACGACAAGCGCTAAAAGCGTTATGATGCGTCCCGACGACAGAAGCGACAGCGCGTACCACGCGCCTACGGCCGCGCCGACGCATATGACCGACGCCGCGAGCGGGCGCAGGAACGTCGTCGTCAGCCTCGGCGTCATGTCGGCGTATTTCGCGACGAAGTAGAAGTTGATGATCGTCGACGTGAGATAGCACAGCAGCGTACCGATCGGCGTGCCGAAACGGCCGATCGCCG
>DBRA01000038.1:21954-30355 GCA_002305445.1 Clostridiales bacterium UBA1380
GTAAGCACCTGGCGGCTCATGGCGCAAAGTCCGAGCGCGCACGGGAACGCGATTATCGCGGCGACGCGCAGCGTCGACTCCATGATAACGTGCATGCGCTTCCTGTCGCCCTCCATGCGCGCGGCGGTCAGATACGGTATGACTGCGTAGGAGATCGGGTAGATGAGCACGGGCGGCAGGTTGAACATCGGCACCGCGAGCGTCGTGTAGTTGCCGTATATCTCGTTAGCGGCATCGACGGTCATGCCGATGTCCTGCAGACGGCGCTGCATGATAACGACGTCGATCAGATTCGCGAGCGACGGTATCGCCGCGCTCAGCGTTATCGGTATCGCGATGACGATCAGGCGGCGCAGTATCGCGCCGGCGGCGCTGCTCTCCGACGGCTCCGCCGCGACGGCGACGCCCTCGTCGTAAGATGTCGCTTTGAAGAGCAGCTTCGATACCGTCAGGTAGATCATGCCGAGCACGACGCCGATCAAAAGCCCCATTATCGTATACGCAGCGACATAGGGCAGCTTGTCGAGGTTGACACCCTTTTCGAGGTCGACGCCGTAGTGGCGCGTCGACCATATCGCCATCACGACGCCGACGCCGAGCTTGCACAGCGCTTCGATAACCTGCGACACCGCGTGCGGCACGAGCTGCTGGTAGCCCTGGAAGTAGCCGCGCATCGCGCCGGATATGCAGACGAAGAACAGCGTCGGCGCGATGGCTATGATGCATACCGCCGTGTCCGGCGACTTCATCAGGTATTCGGCGAACGGGCGGGCGCCGAGCATCATAAGGAGCATGCCGACCGTGCCGATCGCGAAGAACGTGGCAAGCGACACGCGGAATATGCGCTTGATGCGAGCCGTGTCGTTTCTGACGCGGCTCTCCGAAACCATGATCGAAACGGCGACGGGCAGACCCGACGTGCAGAGCATGTAGAACGTCGTGTAGATCGAGTATGCGGAGTTGAAGTAGCCCATGCCGCCGTCGCCGACGATGTAGGAGAGCGGTATTTTCAGAAGCAGCCCTATCGCCTTGACGATGACGTTCGACAGCGTCAGAGCGAGGACGCCGGAGAAGAACAGCTTAGTCGATGCGCGTTCCTTATTTGCGCTCATTGGAGCCTCCCGTCAGGCCGTATATCTCGCCGCACACTTTATTCGCACCGTATATGGCGCGCTCAAGGTCGAGGGTTTTATACTCGCCGTTCTCGTACAGAATCCGGCCGTCCGCCATCGTCAGCGCGACGTCGGCCGAGGAGATCGCATAGCAGACAAGGCTCGGCCCGTCCCACAGCGGAGACGCGTTCGGCGTGTCGATGTTTATGGCGACGAGGTCGGCGCGCGTGCCGGCTTCGAGCCTGCCGCAATCGTCTCTACCCTGCGAGCGGGCGCCGTTTTCGGCGAGCAGGGGCAGAAGCTCCGCCGCGGTCGTCTCGTCGGCGCGGCGCGCGATCCCCTTGTGAAGTATCGCCGCGAGGCGCAGCTCGAAGAGCAGGTCGAGCGCGTTATTCGAGCTTGCGCCATCGGTGCCGAGCGCTACATTGACGCCGGCATCGAGCATTTTGCGCAGCGGCATAACGCCGGAGCCGAGCTTCAGGTTGCTCGTCGGGTTATGTACGGCGGTCACGCCTTTCTCCGCCATCAGCGCGATATCGTCGTCCGTCACGTAAACGCAGTGCGCCGCCGTCACCGGCACTTCGAGCGCGCCCGCGCGCTCGAAAAAGCGCAGCGGCGTGCAGCCGTGGCGCGCGATGCACTCTCGGTGCTCCGTCTCTGTCTCGGACAGGTGTATATGAAGGCGCAGCCCGTGCTCCGCCGCATATTTTGCTATATACTCCGCCGACTTCGCGTTGTTCGTATACTCCGCGTGAAGCGACATATCGACGCGGATGCGACCGTCGCACGCGCCGTTATACTCCTCCGCAAGCGCAATCGCTTCTTTTGTGCGGAAGTCGCCGGCGATATTATCGCCGCCGTCGAACGACATCACCGCGCGGGAGGTGTTGCACTTCATGCCTGTCTCGGCGACGGCGCGCAGCGTTTCCTCGCACTTGTCGTACATGTCGGTGAAGCTGACGACGCCGTTTTTTATCATCTCCGCGCAGGCAAGAAGCGAACCCGCGTAGACCGCCTCGTGCGTCAGCTTCGCTTCGGTCGGGAAGATGCGCTCGTTCAGCCACTTCTGCAGCGGCATGTCTTCGGCGTAGCCGCGGAAAAGCGTCATCGCGCTGTGGCAGTGCGCGTTATAGAAGCCGGGGAGCAGAAGCAGCTTTTCGCCGTCGATCACCCGGTCGGCAGAAAAATCTTCCGGCGCTTTACCGACGGCGGCGATCGTCTTGTCCGCCACCGCGACGTCTGCCTTGCGCAGGCGGCGCGGCGCGCCCTCGTCTATTACGCTTACGTTTTTAAACAAAAGGTTCATTTGCTTTACCTTTCGATGCTTTTATTATATTGAAGGCGCGCGCTCGACGACGTCGCTCACGACCGCGCGCAGATTGCCGGACGAACGCGCGCCGGCCTCGAGCACCTCGGACTCCGTTATCGCCGCGCCGGTGATGCCCGCCGCCATGTTGGACGCGCACGACAGGCACAGTACGCCCATCTTCACCTGCGCCGCCGCGATTATCTCCGGCACGGTCGACATGCCTACGAGGTCGGCTCCGAGAATGCGCAACATACGGATTTCGGCAGGCGTCTCATACTGCGGCCCGCCCATGTACGCGTATACGCCGGTCTTGAGCTCGAAGCCGAGCCGCATCGCGGCTTCGTCGGCCAAGCGCGCGAGCGTCTTGTCGTGCACGGTCTGCATATCAAAAAAGCGCTCGCCGAACTCGGGTATGTTGCGTCCGCGCAGCGGCGAATCTGCCGTCAGCTTGATGGTGTCCGTGACGCGGACGAGATCGCCCGGGCGGAAGCTTTCGTTTATCGCGCCGGCGGCGTTCGTGATAATCGCGCGTTTGACGCCGAGCAGCGCAAAAACGAAGATGTGGTAGGCGCACTGCCACATCTCCCAGCCCTCGTAATAATGGAAGCGACCGTTCATCGCGATGACGTTTTTACCGCGCAGCTTTCCCGCGACGAGTTCTCCCTTTTGATACGACACCGTCGACACCGGAAAGTTAGGTATATCTTTATAAGGTATCTTAACCGCGTCCTCAAGCTCGTCGGCAAGACCGCCGAGCCCGGAGCCGAGCACTATCGCAAAGTCCGCTTTGTCAAACGGCAGCTTCGCGGCAATGTAATCCGACGACTCCCTATACTGTTCTAACTTGGCTTTATTTTCAGTTCCGGTCATTTTAACCTCCGCGCGCAGCGCTTTTAGTCATTTGTATTATATGTGTCGTTTTTAGGCATTTGTACTGTTTAGGCATTTGTATTTCTGCATTAGCCTAAAAACTCGCGGTATACAGAATTCGCCGGCACATATGACGCGTCGATAGGTTCGAGCGGCGCAAGTTTATATAAAACAGCGTCGGCAAACGAGCGGTGCGAGCTGTCCGCGGGCACGAGATCCATAAGCGGCTCGATATAAGGTTTAATCAGGTTCGCTTCATATGCGAGAGTCGAGTCAAGGCGGATATCCGCGGCGTCTATATTCGGGAAGATGTTCTTCTCCTCGTTTTCGCGCACGCTCTCCCAGATATAGAACGTAAACTCGGGAGACGCGTTGCGCTCGCGGTGGTCGCGCACGATGCGTCTCAGCAGCCGCAGCTCGTTTCCGTCGAAGAAACGGTCATGACAGTCGTTTTCATCGTCCACAAACAGCGACGACGCGACGCTGATGAATACCTTCAGACAATTATACGCGGAAAACAGCTCGGTTAATTCACGATACATCGCCTGAATACCTTCAAACACCAATATATCGCCCTTTTTCAGCGACAGATCGTAATAGCCGGAGCGGGTTCCCGTGACGAAATCATACAGCGGCATCTTTACGGTTTTGCCCGAATATAAACCGCTCACGCATTCCGCGAGATACGGGAAGTCAAGCGCGTCTATCGAATCGTAGTCGACTTTAACACCGGGTACGCTCAGGCGGGACGCCCTGTCCTTGAAGAAGTCGTCTATCGATATGACGCGCGCGTTAAGGCCGGACGCCGTAAGTTCCTTTATTATCTTTTTGGAGGTCGTCGTTTTGCCGCTGCAGGTCGGTCCAGTTATCGCGACCATCGACAGCCCCTTCGTGTTTATTATGAAATTTGCCGCATCATCAAGCGACTGTTCGAATTCATGTTCGCACTGCAGTACAAATTCGCGTTTTTGCTGTTCCGATGAAAAATTATTAGTCGTGTGCTTCATTTTTATATCTTCGCTTTCGATTGAATAAATTTCTTCCTAATTTTATTTACTATTATATGCTTTTATTCGCGCTTTGTCTATCATGACGCCGCGTCTTTTTCAATTGCCTTATTCGTCGTTTGCCTTTTTATCGGTCGGCTTTCCGTACAGATATTCGTAAGGATATTTGGGGTTGAACTCCCTGATGATCTTCGGATTTAATCCAGCCGACAGCGCGGGCGCAACAAGCTTTGTGACTGCTCCGGCACCGGCCGCATAGACGTTTCTTACCTCTTCCATCATCATTATGTTGTATAAACATTCGGTTCCCGGCTTCGCGTAGCCGACATTTTCGAGGTTGCCGACCGTGCTCTTCTGTCTGTACATGTAATAGGGCTCGTAGCCGGAACGCATAAACGTGTTCCTCGCATAATCAACGGCGCGCATGACGCCGCCGCCTACCGCGTCCGTGACATTCTCGCCTTTTAAGTAGGCCGCGTTCTTCACGCAGAACGTGTGAACCGTTATGTTGTCGGGCGAAAGCGCTTTAACGGCATCTGCCGTTTTTTCGAAGTCTTCGACCGTTTCGCCGGGCAGTCCCGCGATGATGTCGACGTTTATATGCGGTATGCCTGACGCTGCGGCGATTTCGTAGGCGTTAAAAAATTCACGCGCCGTATGCGCGCGTCCGATTCTTTCAAGCGTTTCGTCCGATATGGTCTGCGGGTTTACGCTTATCCTGTCGACGCCGAAGCTTCTTGCCGCGTTAAGCTTATCGGCCGTTATCGTATCGGGGCGGCCGCTCTCGAGCGTGAACTCGACGACACGGCTCATATCGGCGCTTTTTGTAATTATGTCAAGCAGGAAGCGGAGCTGATCAGCGGACAGTATCGTAGGCGTACCGCCGCCGATGTATATCGCTTTAAGGCGTTTGCCTTCCGATTTTATGCGTTTGCTTTTTATCTCTATTTCTTCGGCGAGTTTATCAATGTACTCAGGTATAAGCGTCATCAGCCTCGGCGACGCGTATGAGATAAATGAGCAGTACGCGCACCGTGTGGGGCAGAAAGGTATCGCGACGTACAGCGCGCAGTCGTTTTCGTCAATTGACGAAAGCAGTGTTCGTTCTTTTTCCGTGACATCGGCGGCAAGCTTTGCTCTTTCCGGCGTGACGAGATAATCGTCGATCAGCCTTTGCGGCGTCTCCCGCTTCGACATACCGGCATCCATAAGAGGCCACGCCGCTTTCGACGGGCGTACGCCGGACAATATGCCCCACGGCGGCGTTATCCCCGTCGCGGCGCGTCCGGCTTCGAAAACGGCTCTTCCGGCCGCGATTTTCAGTATGCGCGTCGAGTCGGTTCCTTTTACGGTTGATTCGGCGGTCGATATTTTACCGTCCGCCGCTGTCATCATAACTTTTACGGTCGCACTGTATTTATCGTCTTTCGCGAATTTATCGCATTCGGTTGAAATGCCGCTGTTATCTTCGGCCAGAATGTGCGGTTCCGGTTCTGCTTTCGCTTCTATATCGACGCGCGGGAGCGTGTCGCCGGATGCGTCGACCGGAAACTTTTCACCGGGAAAGAACAAGAGGCACAGCGTCTGCGCATATGTCGCGTTCAACGGCCCGGATATATTGAGCTTCATGCCGCCGCCTCCTTTGTTTTAGTCATTTGCAGTTATCTGCGATATGTTAGTCTTTTGTCTATCTCCGAGAGTTGCTTTTATGCATTTGCATTTATTGCGCGCTTCTGCGCGGACGGTTTAAGTCCGCCGTGTCGAGAATGATCGTAACAGGTCCGTCCGCTGTCAAATCGATGCGCATATCGGCGCCGAAAACGCCGCGCTGGACCGGCATATTTTCCTCAAGCGCCGAACAGAACATATCGTATAGCCGTTCCGCCTCGTCCGGCGGCGCCGCTCCGAAAAAGTCGGGACGGTTTCCGCGCCGGCAGTCGGCAAGAAGCGTAAAATTCGATACGACAAGCGCACCTCCGCCGACGTCGGGCGCGCTCAGGTTCATCTTTCCCTCGCCGTCCGAAAATATCCGCAGCTTTGAAACCTTCTGGGCGAGCATCCGCGCTTCGGCTTCGCCGTCGCCCGTGCTGACGCCCAGCAGTATCATCATACCGCGGCCGCATCTGCCCGTCTCGACGCCGTCCGCCGTGACCGATGCGGACAGAACGCGTTGTATTACAGCTACCATAATGCTATTTCAACATCCTTGTTATGCAATTGTATTATATGATGGCCAATTGTGCGGCAATTGCCTTTTATCTCATGATATTAGTTATCTGACTAATATCATGATAGGTACCGGTTTTCATATGCCGCGCGAGACCTTGATTACGTGATTCAGGCTGCGAAGGCGCGACACGATCGAGTCGAGGTGAGACGTATCTTTGCATGCTACCGTCAAGGCTATTATAATATCACGATCGGTGCGCCTGCGCGTGTTGATCTCGAGTATTGAAACCTTCATGTCGGCGAGCAGAGACGTTATCTGAACGATCAGCGACACGGTGTTTTCGGCGATAATGATAATTCCTGCTTCGTAGAGCGGCTTTGACTGAGCGCCGGGCTCGAGATCCCATTCGGCGTTTACGAAGCGGTCGAGATTCGTCTCGCTCTTCATCGCCTTGATGACATTCGGACAGTCGCGCTTGTGTATCGATATGCCGTAGCCCTTCGTGATGAAGCCTATGACGCTGTCGCCCGGAAGCGGGTTGCAGCACTTCGCGTATTTGACGGCGCAGCCGGGTTCGCCGTCCACGATGATGCCGCCGGTGTTCCTGTACCTGACCGGCGTAACCTTGACCTGCTCCGCCGTTATTATCTCGAGAGCCGCGGCGTCGAGCTTGACGACGCGGTCGTATTCGTCGCGCAGCTTGCTCGCGATCTTGCCTGTCGCGATGCCGCCGTATCCGATCGTATTGTAAAGGTCGTCGGCTTCCTTCATTCCGAGGCGGTGCGCGACGTTTGTTACGATCTCGTTCTTCTGTTGTTCGGTGCATGAACGCGGGAAGCGCGAGAATTCGCGGTCGACCTCGTCGCGGCCGACCTCGATGTTTTCGGAGCGTTTCTCACGTTTGAACCACTGTCTGATCTTGTTGCGGGCCTCGCCTGTTTTAACAAGTTTGAGCCAGTCGCGGCTCGGTCCCTTTGAGCCGGTGCTGGTCAGTATTTCGACGATCTCGCCGTTCTTCGGGACGCTGTCGATCGGCGCGATAAGCCCATTTATCTTAGCGCCGATCATCTTGTTGCCGACCTCGGAGTGTATCGCGTATGCGAAGTCGATGATCGTAGCGCCCTGCGGCAGGACGACGACGTCGCCCTTCGGCGTGAACACGAACGTCTCGTCCTGGAAGATGTCAATTTTAAAGGCGTGCAGGAAGTCGTCCGGNNTCGATGTCCTCGTTGCCCTTTTCGCCGGTTTTATATTTCCAGTGCGCCGCGACGCCGTATTCGGCGATGTTGTGCATCTCGCGAGTGCGTATCTGCACCTCGAACGGTATGCCGTCGCGGCCGATGACGGTCGTGTGCAGCGACTGGTACATGTTCGGCTTCGGCGTGCTTATATAGTCCTTGAACCGTCCGGGGACGCTCTTGAACAGCTCGTGGATAATTCCGAGCGCGGTATAACACTCAAGCTCCGTGTCGACGATGATGCGCAGCGCGTAGAAGTCGTATATCTCGTCGAACGACTTGTTCTGGTTATACATCTTGCGGTATATCGAGTAGACCGTCTTGACGCGGCCCTCGAGCGTGAAGCGCATTCCGTACTCGGTCAGCTTTTCGTTGACATACTGCTTTATCGACGCGATGAAGTTCTGGTTCTGCCCGTATTTGCGCTCGATGTCGGCGCTGACCTCGGCGTATCCGATCGGGTCGAGGTACTGCAGCGCGAGGTTCTCCAGCTCCTGTTTCATGCGCTGCATACCGAGGCGATGTGCGAGCGGCGCGTAGACGTGCATGGTTTCGAGCGCGATCTGCCGGCGGCGGTCCTCCTTCTTCGCCTCGAGCGTTCGCATGTTGTGCAGCCTGTCGCACAGCTTTATGAATATGACGCGGACGTCGCGGGACATCGCAAGAAGCATCTTGCGGATGTTCTCCATCTGCGC
>DBRA01000038.1:30391-42381 GCA_002305445.1 Clostridiales bacterium UBA1380
GCAGTCCTCGATGGCGTCGTGCAGAAACGCGGCGCATATCGAGTCGGTATCGAGTCCGAGCGACGCTACGATTTCCGCAACGGCGATCGGATGCGATATGTACGGCTCGCCGCTCTGCCTGTACTGCCCTTCGTGGAGCATGTCCGCGTATAAATACGCATCCTCGATCTTTTTCAGGTCGTATTTTTTACCGGAGGTGCGAAGTATCGTATAAAGGCCGGAAAGCGCGGGATATCCGCTTTCCGCGACCGCGGGCTTATTTTCTGTTTTAGTCTCTTCTCTATTGTTTTCCGGCATTTTTATCGCCTCCTCCGTTTTATCGTTATTGCTGTAATTTTCACCGGCAATGATTTTGCAGCTCATTAAAGCCGGTCCTGTTCTGCGGGACTTTTATTATTTATCATAACGGTATTTCAGTCTGCGGTAAAGAGTGGATCTGTCAAGGCTCGTCTTAGCCTTGACGAAGATGAATCCGAATCGCCAGACATCTTCGCCGAGCTCGTCGATCCTAAAGAATCCGAGCTCCTCGAACACGCCGATTATTATGCGCAGCTTTGTGTAGCCTATATCAGCCGCATACTCGGTCGATAGCAGATGGAGCAGCGCACGCGTCGTGAAAATTTCGCGCTGCGCCTTTATCTCGCGCCGCAAAAGGTTGTATACGGCGGCGAAGTCCTCCCTGCTCGGCACGACTTCGTCAGCGTCTGCGTCGGCGCCGCGGCGCACGCGCCCCCACAGCTCATATTCGTACAGCTCGCGTTCGAGCTGCGCGCTCGCGGGACGCACGTCGCGCACGATGAACTGAACGGTCCGGTTGTTCTGGAACTCGTTTATGTCGAGGTTGCAGAGCAGATCGACCGTGTCTCCGCGGTATATGTCAAGCACCTGCCCGGTCTGGCAGAAGCACATGCCGACGACGGTCACGCCGTCCTTGCGGAGCGTCAGCCTAGTATGGCGGCCGCCGCCGACGGGAGCGACGTCAATCACCTCGAACCCGAACGCCGCGAAGAGCGGAACCGGATTCGACACGCCGAACGGCTCGAGCTTATATAACTCCGTCGCCTGCTGCAGCGTTATATCCGCGGGCGTTATCTCCGCGTCCGCTTCGATGTGGACGGTCGCCGGCTCCGACCCGAGGCATTTGACGGCATACTCGTTGATCCTGCGCTTGAATTCGGGCAGATTTTTGCGGTAGATCGTCAGTCCCGCGGCGAGCTCGTGACCGCCGTACTTTATGAGCAGGTCGTCGCATGCGGTCAGCGCTTCCACGAGATTCAGACCGTGGATGCTGCGCCCCGATCCCTTGCCGATATCGTCCGGCGACGGCGGCGCGCCCGCCTCGCGTTCACCCGGGCTGCCCGACCCTTCGAAGCTGATCAGTATCGACGGGCAGTCGAATTTCTCCGTCACACGGGAGGCGACGATGCCGATGACGCCGTGGTGCCAATTTTCGTCGGCGAGCACGATGACGGGGTCGTTCTGCGCATGGCTGACGGTAATTTTAGCATATGCCTCTTCGGCGATTTTGTTCTCCTCGAGCTGACGCTCGCGGTTGATCTCGCAAAGTTTCAGCGCGCTCTCCCTCGCACGGGCTCTGTCCTTTGTCAGAAACAGCTCGACCGCGATCGACGCGTCGGCGATACGGCCCGCAGCGTTTATGCGCGGCGCTATCGTGTAACCGATGAGCGCGCTCGTTATCTTGCGCTTCTGCCCGCCCGATCTGCCGCCGTTTGTCGACCTGCGGCTCGCCTCGAGCAGCTCCGCAAGTCCGGGGCGCATTTCGCGCTCCATCATCTCGAGGCCGTACGCGACGATCAAGCGGTTTTCGTCCTTGATCGGCATGACGTCGGCGACGGTGCCGATCGCGACGAGGTCTGCGCACGACCTGCTGACGTCGCGGATACAGTCGATGACAGGCGACTCCGGTCGCAACTTTGTTTCAAGCGCGCAGAGCAGCTTGAAGACGACGCCGACGCCCGCGAGTTCCGAAAACGGGTAGCTGTCGTCCGGCCGTCTCGGGTCGACGACGGCGACGGCGTCCGGCAGCTCGTTCCTGCACTCGTGGTGGTCGGTTATGACGACGTCGACGCCGACCGCTTTCGCTATCGCCGCCTCCTCGATCGCGGTTATGCCCGTGTCGACCGTGATGATAAGCTGCACTCCCTCTTCCGCGAAGCGGCGGACAGCCACTTCGGACATTCCGTAACCCTCTCCGGAGCGGCACGGGATGTAGTAGGATACGTCAGCCCCCTTTTCGGTCAGGTACATGTCGAGGATGCAGACGCTTGTGACGCCGTCTACGTCGTAATCGCCGAATATGATGATTTTTTCACGGTTTTTCACAGCGGAGACGATACGCTCCGCAGCTTTGTCCATGTCTTTCAGTAAAAACGGGTCGTGGAGAAGCTCCGTCTCCTTCGATAAAAATTTGCGCGCCTCTTCGATGTCGGCGCAGCCACGGTTGATAAGGAGCTGTGCGGTCAACGGCGTCAGCGACAGCTCCTTCGCCATGACCGCCGCCCGCTCCGATGAAGCAATATCGTCGGCGGTTGCGCGGACATGCCATTTTTTCAGTTTCGTATAGTTCATTCTTCTAATCTTTCGTTCATATATTCATTAATTATTAACAATATCATCCGCGCGTTTGATAATTGCGCTGATCCGTATGCCGGGCTTCCTTTTCGCCCTGCGTTCAAGGATGAAATATATCGCCGCGAATACGGCGGCAAAGCCGGCGGCGGACGCGGCGAGCGCCCACTTCTCCGACTGTACGGTATTCAGGAAAAATATATACAGCGCAAGCCCCACCGCGATTGGCGCTATGAAAACCGCCGCGGCGTAGCCGAGTATAAGTGCCGATGACGACTCGAGAACCACGATGTCGCCGACCTTCGCGCCGGCGTCGTTTACCGCCATCGCCGTCATCGTTTTACCTGTTGCGAAAATTGACGCAATCGAGCCGCAGCCGGAGCAGCCGCTCTCCGATTTGTTCGGGCACATATCGCAGGCGTCTTTGCGCGAGGCCTCGACTACGGCGACGCCGCCGTCAAGTATTTGTATCACTCTTGCTATCTGGTCCATCGCGCGCTCTCCTTCCGATACGTCCTGATTTATCTGTTTATGCGGCGCTGCGGTTCATCGGAACCGACAGAGCCGGTTGATTTCGGTTTTGATTATTTTATCAGCCCTCGAAGGGGGCGTACCGCGCCATGATCGCCTCGGCGACGCGAAGCCCGTCGACTGCGGCGCTCATTATGCCACCCGCGTAGCCCGCGCCTTCGCCGCAGGGGTAGACACGCTCGCGGCCCTCCGCCTCATATGTGTCGCCGCGGACGATGCGGACGGGCGAGGAGGTGCGCGTCTCCGGCGCTGTCAGCGGCACGTCGGGCGCGTCGAAGCCGCGCAGCGCGCGGCCGAAGTCTGCGAGACCGATCTTCAGCGCGTCGCATACGAATGCGGGCAGCAGCGTGTTCAGGTCGCGCAGGACGTATCTGCCGCCGCCCATGTACGACGGGGCGATTCTGTTCGGCTCAGTCGCGCAGCGTCCGGCGAGAAAATCGCCGACCGTCTGCACGGGCGCATCAAATGCGCGCCTGCCGCATGATGCATAGGCGGCGCGCTCGATCTCGCGGCGGAAATCCATCGCCGCGTACGGCGTCGCGCCGTAATCGTCCGGCTGCACCGTCACAGCTACGGCGGCGTTCGAGTTGACACCGTCGCGCGCGAAGCGGCTCATGCCGTTGACGACGACGCCCCCGCGCTCCGATGCCGCGGCGACAACCTCGCCGCCCGGGCACATGCAGAACGTGTATACGCCGCGTCCGCCTCTGTGCGTCGACATCGCGTATTCGGCGTGTCCGACGCGCGGATCGGCGCAGAAGCGGCCGTACAGCGCTTCGTCGATGTCGGCGCGCAGATGCTCGATGCGGACGCCGACCGAATACGACTTCGGTTCCACTCGCCAGCCGTCCGCGAGCAGATGCTCGTATATATCGCGCGCGCTGTGCCCTGTCGCGAGCACGAGCGCGCCGTACGGCAGACTGCTCTCGCCGTCCGGCGACTCGACTTTGACCGAACCAGCGTTTATGCCGCTGACTCTCGACAGATATCTGATTTCGCCGCCGTTTCGCCGCACGGCGGCGTCGGCCGCGGCGACGACGGTGCGGAGCTTGTCGGTGCCGATGTGCGGTTTGGCGCGGACGAGTATCTCCTCCGGCGCGCCGAGCGATACGAGCCGGCGCAGCACATACCCGCACCGGCCGTCGCCGATGCGCGTCATCAACTTGCCGTCCGAGAAGGCGCCGGCTCCGCCGGCACCGAACTGTATGTTTGAACGCTCGTCAAGCTCGCCCGTTGCGTAGAACGCTTCTACGGCTCTGACGCGGCCGTCGAGATCGCTGCCGCGCTCGAGTACGATCGGCGCGTAGCCGTTTTCGGCGAGCGCAAGCGCGCAAAACATGCCTGCCGGCCCGAAGCCGGCGATGACCGGCCGCGCGCGCAGTTTTTCCGTTCCGCGCGCGAAGTCGAGCGCGCGCTCGCGCAGGATCTTGATGCCGTGCGCCGCGAGTGCGGCTTCATCCGCACGTGACGCGGTGACTTCTGCGGCGACGGAGCAGACGAGCTTCACATCGTCGCGGCGGCGCGCGTCGACGGAGCGGCGGTAAATCGAGAGCGAGCGAGCTTCCCCCAGACCGCGGCAGCGCTTTATGCGCGCGAGCGCTTCGGCTATGGCCTCGTCATCCGGCGCAAACGCCGGTATTTTTATGTTTTCAACGATTATGCGCATCAACTGTCGCCCCCGAGCGAAACCTGAACGGTATAGGTGCCGATTTCGTACACTCCCTCCGGCGAGCCGCTTATCTGTACCACGACCGGCTCGCTGACTATGCCGGAACTTTCGGGGCTGTAGCTCGATAAATCGACCACCACCGACAGATCGGAGGACTTGAGCGCCCTGACCGCTTCGGCCGGGCCGCGCAGCGTCACGATCAGGCGCTTGACCGGCAGCTCGTAATCGAGCGCTTCTGCGCCGGTGACGATGATGTTCGTCACCATGAACATGCGCGTGATCGTGTTCTTATGCTTTATCTCGACCATCGCCGTGGTAGCGCCGCTTACGGCTTCGACGCCGTCCGGCAGCGGTATCGTGACATAGCGGACCTCGTCGTCCGTTATCTGTTTTTCGTCTATAGTTGTCACCGTCAGCGAATCTATATCACGGAGCAGCTCCGGGTCGCCCGTAAGCTCGACTGTGGCGGGACTTATCGCTATATCGGCGTTTTTTGTGTTGTAGAAGCCGTACTTGAAGGCGACGGCGAGCGGCACCGTCTTGTTCGTGTACAGCGGGATTACGACGTTGACCTCGGACTTCGACAGCTTGAGGTACGTCGTCGGCACGGTGTCGCCGTTTTTGCTGATAAGCGTCAGCTTCGTGATCATCGTCTGCGTCGCGCTTATGCGGCCCACCTCGAGCGTCGCCTGCGCGTACGATATTGTGTCGAGGAAGGACTTCGCGCCGGTCACCGTTATCTCCTCGGTGTCGGAGTACGGGTCGCCGAGCCGGTTCGGGCTTTCAACGATGACGCTCGTGATCTTCGGCACGACCGACACCGTCACCGTGTCCTTTTTGTCCGCGAACACGTTGATAGAGTTAGACGACAGAGAGGCGATCGTAACGTTGCCGTCGACGGTCGCGTTGAGCTCCACGAGCTGCACGCCGGTATCTTTTATCGTGCTGACATCCGCCGTGACCTTTATATCCTCCGCCGTTATGGATGACATATCGCTCTTGCGGCCGCGCAGCGTGACGTCAACGGCGCTGCCGTAACCGGTGTAGACATAAAGGCCGCGCTGACTTTCAAGCGCCGCCGTGTTCGTCAGCTCGATCGGGACGGATGTGAAGACCTGTTCATATTCTGGGCTGTCGACCTGATAAATATAGAACCAGAGCACAAACGCGATAAGCAGGCATACGAGCTTCGCGGCCCAGTCGGTGGCGCGGAACTTCACCTGCGGAGCGCGGCTGTCCGGCGCGTGTGCTGTCGATTTCTTCTTGTTTTCATCACTCATCGCCGCCGCCCTCCCTGTCTTCGGATTTTTCAGCCGGCGCGTTTTTCGCTGCTCTGTTTTTCTTGTTTTTACCGAACATTGTGCGGACGCGGCTCTGTCTCTCGTCCGACTTGATAAGCTGCGAGACCAGCTCTGACTTAAGCGTTTCCGGTGTGTACATGCGGCGCAGCACGCCCTCGCGCGCGACGGAAATTATGCCCGATTCCTCCGAGACGACGACAATGACCGCGTCTGAGTTTTCGCTCATGCCGATCGCGGCGCGGTGGCGCGTGCCGAGGTCCTTGATTATGTCGGCGTTAGTCGAAAGCGGAAGCAGGCATCCGGCCGCGTATAAACGCCCTCCGCGGATGATCACCGCGCCGTCGTGAAGCGGCGCTTTGTTGAAGAATATGTTGCGGATCAAAAAGGGGCTGATGTCGGCGTTAACGACGGTGCCGGTCAGAATGAGGTCGCCGAGCTTAGTTTCGCGCTCAAACACGATAAGCGCGCCTGTTTTCGCATCCGAAAGCTCGCCAGCCGCTTCGCAGACCGCATCGATGACGTAGAGAGTCTGCGGTTCCGCCTGACGGTCACCGAGCGAGCGAAGGCTGCGTATAGGCTGGTTGCCCATCTTTTCGAGCGCGCTGCGCAGCTCCGGCTGGAACAGTATAACGAGCGTTATAATTCCGATCTGGAACACGTTTGTCAGAATAAAGCGCGTCGCGCGCATACCGGTCAGCTCGGCTGTGAAAAGGAGCGCTACGAACAAAAGCACTCCGAGCGTGAGCTTTCCTGCGCGCCGGTCGCGTATGAATTTGAATATATAGTAAAACATTACGGTCAGGCACAATATGTCCGCAATGTCGACAACACCGATTGACATTACGGCGTCCGCCAGCTCCGCGAAGCCGTTTTTTATCCACTCAGCCGCCATGTCGCCCTCTCGCCGCAATCCATCATTGTATTTTATTATGATAGCATAAAAACATGGGAAATTCAAATCTTTTTTGTTTATTTTTATGATATGTATAGAAATGCGCGCTCAGACTGTCCGAATAAGAATGTATAAATTTGCAATCTGCACAAGAGTGTTTTCATTTTGTAATAAAATATGTCACGAATGATACTTTATTTAATATTATTCCGGTGATATAATATATTATTAATCATCATCATGGCAGGTGCGTATATGAACGCTCTCGAAAAGATAATAACATCCGCGCCCGCCGTCATCGTAGCCGGCCATTACGGCGCGGGTAAGACAAACGTCGCCGTAGCGCTCGCGCTCGCGGCGAAAAAAGCCGGACGCGGCGTCGTCATAGCCGACCTCGACATAGTCAATCCGTATTTCCGCACCGCGGACGCGAAGGAAATGCTCGAAGCGGCCGGCGTACGGACTCTGATTCCGGAGTTCGCCAACTCAAACGTCGACATTCCGGCGCTTCCCCCGACGGTTTCGGCTCTGTTTTCGAGCGACGATATGGCTGTCGTCGACGTAGGCGGCGACGACGGGGCGGTTGCGCTGGGCGTATACCGAGCCGCGATCAAGGCGCGCGGTTATGAGATGCTCTGCGTCGTCAACGCCTGCCGCCCGATGACGGAGACGCCCGAGGACGCCGTCGAGCTTGCGCGCGAAGCCGAATCCTTGAGCGGGCTGCGCTTCACCGCCGTCGTAAACAACTCGAACCTCGGCGCCGAGACGACGCGCGAGGTCATCGAGCGCTCCGAACCGTTCGCGCTCCGCGTCGCCGAGATGCTCGGCGTACCGCTCGCGTTTACGTCGTATCTGCGCTCCGCGTTCGACGGCGAGCCGCGCGTCGAAGGAGCTCTGCTCCCGATGGACAACGCGACAAAACAGCTGTTTTAATAAAAATACTGTCTCAGAGCCGCGTTTATGATAACTTGACATCGTGTGCGCCGCGCATGAAAAAACATGCGCTAATGAGCGCAGTTTCGCATATATACTGTTAATAATTTAAGCGGAGGATAATATAAAGCATGAACCGCGTCACATTCAACGTCGACCGCTGCAAGGGCTGCGGGCTATGCGTCGAAGCATGCCCGAGAAAGCTGCTCTCGCTTTCAAAAACGGTCATTAATAAAAACGGACAGCACCCGCCGGTTATGTCGGATATAACAAAGTGCATCGCCTGCGCCATGTGCGCGATGATGTGCCCCGACTGCGTTATCAAAGTCGAAAAGGAGGTCGAGGACTGATGAGCAAGCTTCTCATGAAAGGCAACGAAGCCATCGCTGAAGCCGCGATACAGGCGGGCTGCCTGCATTATTTCGGATACCCGATCACGCCGCAAACCGAGATCTCGCACTATCTCGCGAAGAAGATGCCGAAGGTCGGAGGGCTCTGCCTGCAGGCAGAATCCGAGATCGCGGCGATCAACATGGTTCTCGGCGCCGCCGCCGCCGGTTCGCGCGCGATGACGTCTTCGTCCTCGCCCGGTATCTCGCTTAAGAGCGAAGGTATATCGTACATGGTCGGCTGCGATCTTCCCTGCCTTATCATCAACGTCCAGCGCGGCGGTCCGGGGCTCGGCGGCATCCAGCCCTCCCAGTCCGACTATTATCAGGCGACGAAGGCCAACGGCCATGGCGACGAGCATATTATCGTCCTCGCGCCTTCGAGCGTTCAGGAGATGGCGTCTTTTACGGGGCTCGCTTTCGACCTCGCCGATACATACAGAATGCCGGCGATGATTCTCGCCGACGGCGCCCTCGGCCAGATGATGGAGCCGGTCGACTTCACCGCCTCCGCTCCGCGCGCGCTCCCCGAAAAGACGTGGGCGACGAACGGCACAGGCGGCAAGCGCAAGAGAAACATCATAAACTCGCTATTTATGGATCCCGCAGAGCTTGAAAAATCCGTGCGCGAGCGCTTCGCGCGCTACGAGACCGTCAAGGAAAACGAAACGAGATGCGAGGAATACATGACGGACGACGCCGAAATTGTCCTCGTCGCATACGGCATCGCCGCGCGCGTCTGCAAGACAGCGATCGCAGCGGCGCGTAAGAAAGGCATCAAGGTCGGCCTGCTCCGTCCGATCACGCTGTGGCCGTATCCGTCCGCGGCGCTCGCCGCTCTCGCCGACAGCGCGAAGGCGTTCCTCTGCGTCGAACTCAATATGGGGCAGATGACCGACGACGTAAAGGTGGCGATCGAGTGCCGCCGCCCTGTCCACTTCTACGGCCGCACCGGCGGCATGATACCTTCGACGGGCGAAGTGCTCGCCGAGATCGAAAAAATCGCAGGAGGTCTGAAATAATGGTAGTCTTTAACAGACCCAAGTCGCTTTCCGATACAGCGATGCACTACTGCCCCGGCTGCACGCACGGCATCGTTCACCGCCTCGTGGCGGAGACGCTCGACGAGCTGGGCATATGCGATAAAGCGATCGGCATCGCGCCGGTCGGCTGCTCCGTTTTCGCCTACAATTACTTTGAGTGCGACATGATCCAAGCCGCCCACGGCCGCGCGCCCGCCGTTGCGACCGGCGTCAAGCGCACCCACCCGGACAACATTGTATTCACATATCAGGGCGACGGCGACCTCGCCGCGATCGGCACCGCCGAAACCGTCCACTCCGCGACGCGCGGTGAAAACATCACGGTAATCTTTATAAATAACTGCATATACGGTATGACCGGCGGCCAGATGGCTCCCACGACGCTGCCGGGTCAGGTCACGACGACGACGCCGTACGGCCGCAACACCAAGATACAGGGCTACCCCGTCCGCGTCTGCGAGATGCTGGCGACGCTCGAGGGCGTCGCGTTCGCGCAGAGAGTCTCCGTCGACAAGCCCGCGAACGTTATCGCCGCGAAGAAGGCGATAAAGAAGGCGTTCCAGAATCAGATCGACGGCAAGGGCTTCTCTATCGTCGAGGTGCTCTCCTCCTGCCCGACCAACTGGGGTCTCGAACCGTCCGAAGCGCTCGAATGGCTGCGCACGAACATGATGCCATACTATCCGCTCGGCGTCTACAAAGATAAGACAAGCGAGGAGGCCGCGAAATGAAAAACGATACGTATCGCATTCTGCTCGCCGGTTTCGGCGGTCAGGGCATCCTCTTCATGGGCAAGCAGATCGCCACTGCGGCGATGAACGAGAACCTCGAGGTTTCGTGGCTGCCCTCCTACGGTCCGGAGATGCGCGGCGGCAGCGCGAACTGCTCCGTCATCGTGTCCGAATCCGAGATCGGCTCGCCGGTCGTCACCGAGCCGGACATACTCGTCGCGATGAACCGCCCGTCCTTCCTAAAATTTGAGCCGAAGGTCGCGAAGGGCGGTATGGTCGTCGTCAACTCGACGCTCGTCGAAGACCGCAGCACGCGCGACGACATCGAGGCGAAATACATCCCCGCGACGCGCATGGCGGACGAAAACGGCCTCGCGGGCGGCGCCAACATGATCATGCTCGGCTATCTGCTGAAGCTGACCGGTATGTTCGAGCTCGAGCCGTTCATCAAGCACGTCGTCGACGACATCCCGGCGGCAAGGGCGCACCTCGCGGAGGCGAACCGCAAGGCACTGACGCTCGGCTACAATTACGCGGAGTAAAAAAGTCGAAAGGCAGTTGATTCTTCTTGAATCAACTGCCTTTTTTCATCACATTTCGCTGCGTTCGGCGAGCGCGTTGTGATACTTCTGATAAAAGCTCTCGAAATAGCCGCCGTCGAGCGCTTCCCTGATCGCGCGCGTCAGCGAGTTGTAGAAATACAGATTGTGCTGAACGGCGAGCCGCATTCCGAGCGACTCCTTCGCTTTGAGCAGGTGGCGGATATACGCGCGGCTGTAAGCCCTGCACGTCGGGCATCCGCAGTTCTCGTCGATCGGGCGCGGGTCGCGGTCGTACTTCTCGTTCATGATGTTCATCTTGCCGTGCCATGTGAACAGGTTGCCGTGGCGCGCGTTGCGGCTCGGCATGACGCAGTCGAAAAAGTCGATGCCGCGGTACACGCCCTCGAGTATGTTCTGCGGCGTGCCGACGCCCATCAGATAACGCGGCTTGTCGGCGGGCATCTCCGGTTCGACGACTTCGATGATGCTGTACATCTCCTCCGCTGTCTCGCCGACGGCGAGCCCGCCTATCGCGTAACCGTCGCAGTCGATCTCGCGTATGCGCTTCATATGGTCGACGCGCAGATCCGGGTATGTGCTGCCCTGATTTATACCGAACAGCATCTGCGACGGATTCAGCGTGTCCGGCAGCGAGTTGAGCCGCGTCAGTTCGGCTCTGCAGCGTTCGAGCCAGCGCGCGGTGCGTTCGCACGAGCGCTTCGTATAATTGTACTCCGCGGGATTTTCGATACACTCGTCGAACGCCATCGCGATCGTGGACGCGAGGTTGGACTGTATCTGCATCGACTCCTCAGGCCCCATGAATATGCGCTTGCCGTCAATGTGCGAGGCGAAGCGGACGCCCTCCTCGGTTATCTTGCGGAGCCCCGCGAGCGAGAACACCTGGAATCCGCCGCTGTCGGTCAGAACGGGGCCCTGCCAGTTCATGAATTTGCGCAGGCCGCCCATGTCGCGGATAAGCTTGTCGCCGGGGCGGATGTGTAGATGGTATGTGTTCGACAGCTCTACCGTGCAGCCGATTTCGACAAGCTCGAGCGGGCTGACGCCTCCCTTTATCGCCCCGCACGTTCCGACATTCATGAAAACGGGCGTTTCAATCGTTCCGTGTACGGTTTCGAGTCTCCCTCGACGTGCTTTTCCTTCGGTTTTTATCAGAGTGAACATTGATGATTCCTTTCGGCGCGGAGCGCGGTTCTGTTTCATCGACGCGGCGCGCCGCGAATGTATTCTGTTTGCTATTTCAGCCGCGCGAACTGGCGCTCGAGCGCCGTTCTCGTCAGCTCGATCGCGACCGGTCTGCCGTGCGGGCAGTATTTGATGTCCGGCAGCGAGAGCAGGCGGTCGACGAT
>DBRA01000038.1:42467-68030 GCA_002305445.1 Clostridiales bacterium UBA1380
GCGGCGTCGACCGGCACGCCGTCCGGTATCGCGGTGACGCAGAAGGTGCGCCCGCCGTCGGCGTCGAGCGTGAACCAGTCAAATCCGGTCGCGCGTATGTCGGCGGCGTATGATACGACCGCGGCGGCTTCTGCGGCGGTCAGCCTGACGGGGACGGGTGCGATCAGCAGCTGCGACGCGTTTGCTCCCGTGTCGAGCGCGGCTTTATTCTTCTTTCGCAGATCCTCGAATATTATGCGCTCGTGCGCGGCGTGCTTGTCTATCAGCAGCAGTCTGTCCGCCGTCTCGACGATGACGTAGGAGTTCCACGCCTCGCCGATCAGCTTATACTCGACGGTGCGCGCGGCGTCATTCCCGTCCGGCGCAGCCGCGCTTGATTTATTGGGCGCAGCCGTCGGCGGCACCGTTTCGTTGTGCGCCGCCGGCTGTGTAGCGTACGCGTCGGGCGGCGGTATATCGCGCGTATCCGGCAGCGGCGGCGCGTCGACTGCATCCGGCACGGGCGGTATGTCGTGCGAGCCGGACGGGGGCATGTCTTTTGCGACAGGCGGCAGATCGTTCGCTGTCGGCAGCGGCGGCATATAATCCGCGGCTGCCGGCGGTATGCCTTGAGTTCGCTGCGCCGGCGGAACGTCATGCGCGACAGCGCTCGGCGGCGTTTTGTCCGCGCGGGGTAACAGCGCGTCATTCGAACGCAGCGGCAGCGCGTCGCGATTATTATCGCGGGACGCGGGCGGCGTCCGGTTTATATCATATGTCTGCGCGCCGATGCGGAACTGAAGCTTCCGCGGGTCGGACGCGGCTGCCGTCGAGCCGTATGTTCGGTCGCGGACTGGCGAGGACGCATCCGAGACGCGCTCCCTTTCCTTCTGCGGCGCGAACTTTACCTCGGGGCGGCGCTGCATGTTCTCGAGCGCGCTTCTGACGGCGTAATACACCGCGTCGAAGATGAGCTTTTCGTCCGAAAACTTGACCTCCAGCTTGGCGGGATGGACGTTTACGTCGACCGCGCCCGCAGGCATCGTCAAGTTGAGCGCGCAGAACGGGAACCGCTCGGCGGGAAGGTAAGATAAATACGCCTGCTCGAGCGCCGCAGCCATGGTCTTCGACTTAACAAAGCGGTTGTTTATATAGAAGTTTTCGAACGCGCGGTTGCCGCGCTGAAGGCTCGGCGTCGTTATAACGCCCGATACGCGCAGCGCGCCTTCGGTACGGTCGACGCCGATGCAGGCGCGCGCGATGTCGCGCCCCATGACGGCGTAGACGGCCGACTCCAGCTTTCCGTCGCCCGGCGTCACAAGTCGCAGCGCACCGTCCACAATGAGCCGGAATGAGACGTCCGGCTCCGACAGCGCGAGCTTTTCGACAACGCCGAGCACTGACGCGGCTTCGTTCGCGTCCTTTTTTAAGAACTTCCGCCGCGCCGGCACGTTGTAAAAAAGCTCCTCGGCTATGATCGTCGTGCCGTCGGCGCAGCCCGTCTCGGTCTGCGAGACCGCTTCGCCCGCTTCGACGGTCAGCTCGGAGCCGAAGCTCGCTCCGTGCGTCTTAGATATAATGCGCATCTTCGACACGGACGCTATCGCCGCGAGCGCTTCGCCGCGAAAACCGAGCGTCATAATAGCCTCGAGGTCGGACGCGTCCGCGATCTTGCTCGTGGCGTGGCGCAGAATCGCCTTCGGCATGTCGTCCGGCTCGATTCCGCAGCCGTCGTCCGTGACGCGGATGAAGGACGAGCCGCCGTTTTTTATCTCCGCGGTGATGTTCTTCGCGCCGGCGTCGAGCGAATTTTCGATCAGCTCCTTGACTGCCGACGACGGGCGGTCGACGACCTCTCCCGCGGCGATGAGGTTGGCGACGTCGAAGCCCAGTATGTTGATTTTACCCATTATATCAGCAGCTTTTTAAGTTCGAACAATAAGTTCATAGCCTCGAGCGGCGTCAGCGTGTTGAGGTCGACCGATTTCAGCTTCTCGGCGACGGCGCTCTCGGCAAGCGTCTCCATCGGCAGCGTGCCGCACGACGGCGCGTCGTCTTTGGGCGCGTCGCGGCGCGTGCCGCTCATCGATATGGACGAGCCGGACTCGATCTCGGAGAGTATATCCCTCGCGCGCTTCACAACCTCCGCCGGCACTCCTGCGAGATTAGCGACGTCGATGCCGTAGCTGTCGTCCGTCGCGCCGCGAATGATTTTGCGCAGAAACGTAATCGTGCCGCCGCGCTTTTTCGCGGCGATGTTGTAGTTGACGACGCCGTCGAGCTGTCCCTCGAGCTCGGTCAGCTCGTGGTAATGCGTCGCGAACATCGTCTTCGCGCCTATCTTTTTGCCCGCCGTATATTCGGCGACGGCGCGCGCGATCGCCATGCCGTCGAAGGTACTCGTTCCGCGGCCGATCTCGTCGTAGATGATCAGCGACCGCCGTGTCGCGTGCGCGAGGATGTACGCGACCTCGGTCATCTCGAGCATAAATGTCGACTGGCCGGAAGCGAGGTCGTCCGACGCGCCGACGCGCGTGAAGACGCGGTCGAGCACGCCGATGCGCGCCTCCTTCGCCGGAACGAACGAACCGATCTGCGCCATGATCGCTATCAGCGCCGTCTGGCGCATGTACGTCGATTTGCCCGCCATGTTCGGGCCGGTTATCAGCATCAAACGGTTCGCGCCCGTGTCGAGCAGCGTATCGTTCGGCACGAAGTAGTTGTCGGTTACGAAGCGCTCGACGACGGGATGGCGCCCGTCGCGTATCTCGATGACGTCGCTGTCGTCCACTTCGGGGCAGACGTAGTTGTTTTTTACGGCGGCGCGGGCGAGCGACTGGTAGACGTCGAGCTTCGCAAGCTGCGCGGCGGCGCGCTGCACGGCGTCCGCCTTCTCCGCCACCGTCGCGACGACCTGACAGAACAGCTCGTACTCAAGCGAGTTCAGCTTGTCCGCTGCGCCCAATATCGTCGCTTCGTGGTCCTTGAGCTCCTCCGTTATGTAGCGCTCGCAGTTCGAGAGCGTCTGCTTGCGTATATACCGCTCCGTCACGGCTCCGACCTGCGACTTCGTGACCTCGATGTAGTATCCGAAGACGCGGTTGTAGCCGATGCGCAGGTTCTTGATGCCCGTCGCTTCCTTTTCCGCGTTCTCGATGCGCTCGATCCAGCCGTGGCCGTCGGACATGATCGAGCGGAGCTCGTCCACCTCGACGGAGAAGCCGGCTTTGATTATGCCGCCCTCTCTGACGGAGAACGGCGGATCGTCCGTTATCGCCGCGTCGATCGCGGCGCGCACCGTTTCTGTCGCTTCGACGTCGGCGGAGAGCGCGGCGTATATCGCGAGCAGCTCTTCGTCGGGCGCCGACGCCAGAAGGCGCAGCACCTCGGGTATGACGGCGAGAGTGGCCGAGACGGCCTTCAGATCCTTTGCGTTGGCTGTGGCGTAAACCGCCTTCGTTATCAGCCGTTCGAGGTCGAGCGTTCCGTCGAGCAGCGACGCCAGATCCTCTCGCAGCGCGATGTCGTCGACGAGCGCGGCGACGGCGCCCTGACGGCGCCTTATCGCCTGCGTCGAGACGAGCGGACGCTCGACCCAACGGCGCAGCAAGCGCGCGCCGGCGCTCGTCACGGTGTTGTCGAGCACCCACCAGAGCGAGCCGCGCTTTTCCTTGCGCAGCATCGTCTCGGTCAGCTCCAGATTGCGGCGAGTCGACACATCCATCTCGAGGAACTGCGCGGATGAATAATAATGCAGCTCGCTCATCTGCGCGCTCGGACGCATCTGCGTCTTGGCTATGTAAATAAGCGCTGCGCCTGCCGCGATGACGGCGGCCGCATACGGCGCGTTGTTGCCCTCGCCGTCCCCGCTTTCGTTCGGGAAGCGCTCTGCGACGGCGCGGTGCGCCTCGTCCGGCTCGAAATACGGCGCCTGTCCGTCCTCAAACGCGGCCGAAATCCGCTCGCGCACGAACGACGACACCTCCGGCAGCGCGCGCGCGGGCACGTCGAAGACGACCTCGCGCGGGCTGTACGACGCGAGCTCGTTGCGAAGCTCCGCTTCGTTTTCGACGGTCGTCGCAAACATCTCGCCGGTCGAGACGTCGGCAAAGCATACGCCGATGCTGCTGTTGTCTGCGCCGCCCGCGTACACGGTGCATAAATAGTTGTTCTTCTGCTCCGGCAGAAGCTCAGATTCGATAAGCGTGCCCGGTGTTACGATGCGTATCACCTCGCGGCGCACGAGTCCCTTTGCCTTCGCCGGGTCCTCCGTCTGCTCGCAGATGGCGATCTTGTAGCCCTTTTCGATCAGGCGGCCGATATAGCTTTCGCAGGAGTGATACGGTATGCCGCACATCGGAGCGCGCTCCTCCTCGCCGCAGTCGCGGCCGGTAAGGACAAGCTCGAGCTCGCGGCTGGCCGTTACGGCGTCGTCGTAGAACATCTCGTAAAAGTCGCCGAGCCTGTAAAACAGTATATAATCCTTATATTGCTCCTTGATGCTGAAGTACTGCTGCATCATCGGCGTCACCGCCATACCGTATCACCTCGCTTTCGGATAAAAAATTACTTAATGGTCGTAGCCGCAGCCGCCGCAGGACGAGCAGTCGTGCGCGCAGGGATAGCTGCCCGTGATCTGGAAGGTCAGCTCGTTGTTGATCTCGGTGAGATATTCGTTCGCCTCCGCTTCGGCGTTGACGTATTCTTCGTACACGGGGGATTCGGTCACCTTGTGGTACAGCTCGTTGATTCTGCTCTCAATGGCGGCGGCCGCTTTTGTGTCGGGCGACTGCTTTTTGTATTCTTCCGCGAGCGCGGCCTGCTGCGCGTTGTACTCGTTAATGGCTTCAGCGATCTCCGTGTCGGATGTGTAAGCCTCGCGGGCCTTCTCCAAATAAACGAAGCGCGCGTCTGCCTTGATGGCCGCTCCGAGCTTTTCTATAAGCTCCTGGATCTCTTTTGTGATCATTTAATACCTCTTTCTATGGGGCGATCATGAATGTTTATATTTATTTACATAAATATACGGTGGTTATTTTGCGGGTTCGCCGTACAGCGTAAATGTATCCGCACGTGTTATGATGACATCGGCGAATTCGCCTTCGGGTGCGTCTCCGGTGAAGTGGACGATCTTGTTGCCACCTGTCCGGCCGGAGAGCATCGCAGGATCGGTTTTGCTCTGCCCCTCGCACAGTATGCGCACGCGCGAGCCGACGTATTCTTCGTTTTTTTCAAGCGAAATTCTGTTCTGCAGCTCGAGCAGACGTGAGAAGCGCTCGTTTTTGACCTCATCCGGCACCTGATCCGGCATAGATGCCGCGGGCGTTCCGGCGCGCGGCGAAAAGATAAACGAATATATCATGTCGTAGCGGGCGGAGCGGAGCGCTTTCAGCGTATCCTCGAAGTCCTCGTCCGTCTCTCCCGGGAAGCCGACTATTATATCACTCGTGACGGCGATATCCGGCACGGCGCGGCGCAGCCGCTCGAGCACGCCGAGGTAGCGGTCGATGCCGTATTTGCGGTTCATCTTCGCTAAGATGCGGTCGGAGCCGGACTGCAGCGGCAAATGGAAGTGACGCGCGATTTTTTCGTTTTCCGCAATCGCTTCGATCAGCCTGTCGGACGCGTCCTTCGGGTGGCTCGTCATGAAGCGAAGCCGGAAGTCGCCTTCAAGGCGCGCGATGCGCGTCATGAGCTCCGCAATATCGACGCCTGTTCCGGTGCCGTATGAGTTGACGTTCTGACCGAGGAGCGTTATGTCCTTTACGCCGGATTCGACAAGCGAGCGTGCTTCGCCGACGATAGCATCCGGCTCGCGACTGCGTTCGCGCCCGCGCACATGCGGCACGATGCAGTACGAGCAGAAGTTATCGCAGCCGTACATGATCGTCAGCCACGCCTTGTATGAGCAGCTGCGCTCGACCGGCACGCCCTCTACGATCGGTTCGGGCACAGGGTCGCCGCGGAAATCGCGCCTGCCCTCGCCAGCTTCGCGGCGGATTATCGCGTCTCGTATCATCGCGGCGAGACCGGCCGCTCCGGCCGCGCCGAACGTAAAGTCAACGTACGGGTAGCTGCGCTTAATCTGGTCGCGGCGCGACGCCTGAGCCGTCATGCACCCGCCGACGCCGATTATCAGCCTGTCGTTTCGTTCACGGTCATGTTTGTACTGGCCGATGACGGACAGCGCCTTCAGCTCCGCATGTTCTCTGACGGCGCATGTGTTGACGAGTATCAGGTCGGCCTCGTGCGGCGACTCCGTCTTCGCGTAGCCGAGCGAACGCGCGACGCCCGCGAGGGATTCGCTGTCCGCTTCGTTCTGCTGGCAGCCGAAGGTTCGGACGTAAAAACGCCTGTCCGCCCCGTGAAAACGCTCCGCCGCCGCATATGCCGCAGTTTCCGCGGCGGTATTGTTGATGAGTGGCATTATTTTCGTAGTTTCCTTGATCCTGTATGATATCAGTCTGCGACGGTGTATTTATCGCCGGCCGCTGCGAAGCGGCCTGCTTTCTTCAAGCCGTCGGTCAGAACGAGCCTGCCGTCAGCTGTGATGAACACCGCTTCGAACGCGAGCTCGCCCTTTTCATAAAGCGCGAGACCTTTTTCGACGCCCATGACATACAGCGCCGTCGACAGCGCGTCCGCGGCGGAGCCGTTCTGGCACCACACGGCGACGCTGCGCAGCCCGGATTCGGGCGGGTAGCCCGTCGCGGGGTCGAGGATGTGGCAGTAGCGCCTGCCGTCGATCTCTATGTAGCGCTCGTAGTCGCCGGAAACGGCGACGAATCCGGCGCCGGCGTATATATAGCCGACGACCGCGGACGCGTCGTCCGGGTCGCGCACGCCGATTTTAAACGGCGATTTGTCGGGTTTCTCGCCGAAGACACCGACGTTTCCGCCCATCGACACGAGCCCGTACCGCAGCCCCGTGCCGGACAGGTATTCGACGAGCGCCTGAGCCGCAGCGCCCTTGCCGACGCCGCCGAGGTCGAGCTTGACAAGCGGGTCGGTTTTCTTGATCGCCGCGTCAGTGACCTCGATAGTGTCCGGCGATATGTGCGTCAGCGCTTCGTCGATCTCGGCCTGCGACGGAACCGTCGCCGCGTTCGGTATGTCCCACAGCTCCGTCAGCGCGCCGATCGTAGGCATATATGCGCCGTCCGTCAGCTGCGAAAGTTTTAACGCGTAGTTGAGAACCTCGATAAGCTCGCTGCCCGGCTCGAGGATCATGTCGACTTCGCCGTTGAACGTCGACACCGGGCTTCCCTCGATGGTGCGCGACAGCTTGTTCTCAAGCTCCGAGACGATCTTTTCGCACTGCGTTCCTATCGCAGCGAGCGTTTCGTCGGTCACGCCGCTCGTCTTAGCAAGCCGCAGCTCGACGACCGTGTCCATCGCGAAGAACTGCGCGTTGCCGTATTCGACGCTCACACTTTCTCCGCATGATGAAAACATGAGCGCGGCAAGCATCAATACCGATAATATAACCGTAATTTTTTTCATATATCTCCGTTTATGCGAAATTTGTCATGCGCCGCGTCGATGCGCGGAGCAAGCGCGCACAAGACCGCGCCGGTCACACATCCGGTCGCCGCGCCGAGCGCGAGCAGCCACGGCAGATATGACACCGCCACTGCGCCGAACATAATAATTGATACCGCGCACTGGCCGATATTATGCGCGGCAGCCGCGCATATCGACACGCCGAGCCACGATATCACGCCGCGGTTTACCGCAGCAACACAAATAATCAGAGTTAAAAAAGCAAACGCGGCGCCCGACGCCGAAAACGCGAACGACGCGGCAGTTCCGAACAGCAGCGACGACAAAGTCAGCCTTGCGAGCGAGACCGCGAACGCGTCCGCCGGCGATATCGCGAAGAACACATATTCGACGGCGATATTCGCAAGCCCGAGCTTGAAGCCCGGTATCGGTATCAGCGCGGTCGGTATCAGCGCTTCCACAAGCGACAGCATCAAGGCGAGCAGCAGCATCGCGGCGTCGGCGGCCACGCGCCTGACGCAACCGTCAGCCCGCGACATAGTCACACTCCCCGTCGCCCTCGGCTTCGATCGACGCGATAAAGCGCGACGGGACGCAGATGATCGCGTCTCCGCCCTTCGATATGGCCGGCGTGTTGACGCAGACCTGATCCGGGCAGTCCGCCGAAGCGACGTATGCTTCGCCGTCTCTGACGGCGAGCGTCAACGTATGGCCGTTTGAGCTTATCGTAAACTCCGCGTCCGCCGACAGGCTGTAACGCGCCGTGCCGTCCGTCGTCCGCACAGTGACCGAAGCGGAGCTGCCGCGCGGATATGTGTTAATCATGACGCCGGATAAAAGCGCGAGCGCGGCGACCGAAACGGCGATGATTATATCTCCCAGTTTTAATTTACAGGAGGGACGCTTAACCGTCATAATACGCCGCCTCCGTTTGTGAGCATTCATAATATTATATCATAAAAGTCGCGCCGCTACAAGGATAACTTGCGCGGCACGACTTCTCTATCGCTTCTTCGTGCCGGACGGCGCTCATACGACAAAGCCGCCGTTCGGCGATATGATCTGCCCTGTTACAAACGACGCATCGTCCGACGCGAGCCAGTATATCGCGCGCGCCGCTTCCTCCGGCGTACCGATGCGGCCGAGCGGCGTGTTGCAGCACAGCTCGTCGATCGTTTCCCTGTCAAGAGATGCGTTCATGTCGGTGTCTATGACGCCGGGCGCGACGCAGTTGACGCGTATGCCGGACGGACCGAGCTCCTTTGCGAGCGCTTTCGTGAGCCCGTGAAGCCCGGCTTTCGCCGTCGAATAGTGCGATTCGCAGGACGCGCCCGCGATGCCCCAGATCGACGAGACGAACACTATCGCCCCGTGCTTTTTGCGGATCATATATGGCGCTGCGGCTCGTGTTGTCATAAAAGGAGCCGTGAGGTTGACCGCTATCATGCGGTTCCAGTCGTCGTCAGTTATGTCGCAGAGCTGTTTGTGCTGCGCTATTCCGGCGCAGCAGACGAGCGCGTCGATCGAGCCGCCGAGGCACACCGCCGCGTCACCCACAGCCGATCTAAGCGCGCCGGTATCTGCGACGTCCGCTTTTATCGCCGTCGCACCTGTTCTATCCGCGACTGCTTTTGCCGCATCGTCGGATTTTTCATATATGAACACGGCGTTCCAGCCGTTTTTTGTAAATATATCGACAGCCGCAGCGCCGATGCCGCGCGAGCCGCCCGTTATAAGTACGCCTTTTTTCATTTTTCTCTCCGATTTTCAGTATAATTATTATATCATATTTTTCTGAAGAAGTATATTATTTTTCCAAATAATGTGGTATAATAAAGTCAAAGTTGTTGTTTTCGGAGGTATTTTTCAATGTCCGTGATACAGCTCACCGAATCGAATTTTAACGAAGAAGTAATCGAAAGCCCCGTTCCCGTGCTCGTCGATTTCTGGGCTTCATGGTGCGGGCCATGCCGCATGATGGCTCCCGTCGTCGATGAGATTGCGGAGGACGCACAGACGCTCGGCATAAAGGTCGGTAAAATCAACGTCGACGACGAGCCCGATCTCGCCGCGAAATATAATGTGATGAGCATCCCCACTCTGATGGTTTTCAGAAACGGCGAGGTTTCCAACTCATCCGTCGGCGTGCAGCCGAAGCAAGCCCTCCTCGATATGATCGCGAACGCAGCCGAAGCGAAATAATCACGAAAGCAATATGATGCGCAGCCGTAAAAACGGCTGCGCATCGTCTTTTATACACTTGTGCATTTTATGCATATACTTTGTGTGAAGCAACTTTTTTGGAGGAATAACATAATGATGTCCCGTACGGGGGGCTGCGAAGTCAACGCACCGTATCCGGCGGCAAAAGCCGACAGGCGAAACGAGCATTACGCCCGAATACTGTCGCTTGATTATGCCGGATGCAAAAGCGAAATGACCGCTGTTGCTCAATATTTTTACAACCATATAATAACCGAAGATAAAGAACCCGACCTGTCGCGCGCTTTTGAATGCATTTCAATCGTCGAGATGAGGCACCTCGAGCTTCTCGGCGAGATGATTATTTCGCTCGGAGGCGATCCCGTTATCGGAGCGCAGGACCGCCGCAACGTCGAATGGTGGAGCGGCCGGTTCGTGCCGTATGAAACAAAGCGCGAACGCATACTCCGTGCTGCAATCAACGCTGAAAAGGACGCGATCGAAACATACCGCCGCCACTGCGAAATGATCAACGACTGCGGGGTCAGGCGTTTGATAAACCGCATCATCGCCGACGAGGAGAAGCATCTCCAGATCTTTGACGCGCTTCTTCACTGCCGAAGAGTATAGGTACTGAGTACGAATTAATAATACCGGACGACCGATAATAACTTTACATATAAAACCCGCAGATCCGGCTTGATCTGCGGGTTTTGATATTGCTGCCGTTTTGCTCCGCAGCTGGTTAAGCCGAAACGTCGATCGGCTTAATCGGTCTGCCCTCGATGTATCCGCGCCATCCCATAGGCGCGAGCTGGAAGCGCGGCGCGATCTCCTCGTCCCATTCGTAACCGTAAACCGCCGGATTAAACGAGGAGATGATGTTCCAAATCTCTCCGATAGCTTCACTGTAATTGTCGTCGTCATACGGTTCGCCCTGGAATATCAGATACTTGCACGGCGCGAGGTCTATAACGTCGAAGCCCTCGGGTACGGCGCCCGCATAATCCGATGCGACCTCGACTGCGTGCGCGTATTCGCCCGTGCCCTCCGGACGCATACCCGACGGAAGCCACACGCCCATCGGCTCGTACAGCGCTTCCTTGATTTCGGTTAGTATCATCCACGGGTCGGGGTTCTCCGGCGTGCCGCAGCCGACTTCTTCACAATACTCGAAGTAATCTGTAGCCTTTCTGCTTCTGTAAAGGATCAGCTTGCGCGCCGGCCGCTCGATGATCTGCGTGAAAATAACCGTTGTCTTCTTCTCCATAATTCTGCCCTCCGTTTTGATTTTTCTGCGGTCGAGATAACGATACGGTATCAGCCAGCCGTTCCCCGACGGGTAGTCGGCGTACTTTTTCGGCGTTATGCCGAATGCGTTGGAAAACGCGCGCGTAAACCCCTCGTGACTATCGAAAACGAAATCAAGCGCCACATCGATTACTTTATTGTCCGCGTTTCTCAGCGCGTAAGCCGATTTGATCAGCCTTTGGCTGCGGATATACTCAAAAGGTGACATCCCCGTCGCTTCTTTGAATATGCGCACGACATGGTACTGGGAGTAAGATACGCTCTTGGCTATGTCCGAAAGCGTGATCTTCTCCTTCAGGTGTTCGTCGATGTATCGCTTTATCTTTTCAACAGCGGCTGATACATCGCTTGTTGTATGTCCCGACGTCATCATCGCCTCCTGCGGATATTATATAAAAACGGACGGTTGATTTCTTGACCCGGATTGCTGTTCTCTGCGAAGAAGATCTGCGATAACGTTTACGCCGATAGCAAAAAGGGCGGACAGTGAAGACTGTCCGCTCTTTTGCCGCAGTATACGGGTGCTTGTATTCGCTGTTGCGTATACAGGCGCGATATGGAGCTTTCGCTTAACCGACGATACCGGAACGCTCGATGCCCTGAATGAGAGAGCGCTGAGCGAAGAGGTAGATGACGATCAGCGGAGCGATGATCATAAGACCGCAGGTATTTCTGATAGCGGCAATGTACATGTTCTGTCCGGCGAAGTTCGTATCGAGCGACTTCGGAACCGTCACTATCTTGGGCATAAGTCTCGGACCGGAGGTGGTGAAGAACACTGTCGTATAGAATTTGTCCGTCCACTGCCATGAGAAGGCGAACATGAACACCGTGACCATCATAGGCACCGAAAGCGGGAGTATGATCTGCACGAACGTGCGGAACACACCGGAGCCGTCGATGTATGCGGATTCCTCAAGTTCATCGGGAACGCCGCGGAAGAACTGGCGCAGCATGAAGATGTAAAGACCGTTCTTGAACGCAAGGCCCGTCAGCGAGAGCACATACAGAGGCCAGAACGAGTTGTTCAGGTTCAGGTATGTGAAGTCGATAACCTTGAGCCACGAGAACAGACCGCCGCCCAGCGCGTTCAGGATGCCCAGAATATCGAAATATCTGAACTTCATGAACATCGAGAGCTGAAGAGTCTGGTGCGGGACGACCATCGTAAACACGACGGCCATGAACAGCCACTTGTTGCCCTTGAATTTAAATTTGGCGAAGCCGTACGCGATAAGGCAGCAGATGAATGTCTGTATCAGCGCGCACGATGTCGAAAGGACAAATGTGTTGAGAAGAGCTTCGAAGTATTTGTTGTCGACGATGATAGCCCTGTATGTCTCAAGAGTCGGATATTTCGGTATAAGGCGTACCGTGACGTCGACGAAGTCTTCCGGGCTCATGAAGGAGGAAGCTATTTTCGCAAAGAACGGGAACAGTATGACGTAGGATATACCGATCAGCAGGATCAGCCTGAAGATATACCATACGACATTGGTCCAGAAGTAGGGGTTGAGGAACTTCGCTTTCAGTCTTACGGAAAGCGGGCTGCGTTCGAAATCAACCCTAATCTTATTTTTGGTCTCCTTTGTAATTCTGGGAGAACTGTTAGTCGCATCCATTAAAGCTTATCCTCCTTTCCTTAATCTCTTCTCTGATAGAAGACGAACGCCGATACGATCGCTGAAACGACGGCGATGATAAGAATAACGAGCAGGAAGTACATCCATGACATTGCCGATCCTATGACGTTGCCGTCCGCTTCGTTGTAGATATTCGCTATGAATGTCATAACCCTGTTGGACGAAGCGGTGAATGAGTCGATGACCGTGTATACCGTGTTGACGAGGATCATCGGGCTAATCATCGGGAATGTGATCTTCCAGAACGTTTCCCATGCCGTAGCGCCGTCTATCTCGCAGGATTCGTAAATGGCGGGAGAGATGGACTGAAGTCCGGCAAGGAAGATAAGCATCTGAACACCGGAGCGGTTTACTATGTTGAATATGTTGTTGACGGCGTCAACAACATATTCAACGAGTTCCGTACCGACTCGCATGTTCATGAACAATCGCTCGATATCGACGACTTCGACTATCTGCGTAACCTGGTTCGTACCTTCGCCGGTGTCGATGGACTCGTTGGAGCCCATGTACTCGATCAGCTGGTTGCCTTCGTCGATGTCGGCGATAAGGCCGGTCGTCAGGATAACAGGTATGAAGAATATCGCACGGAATGCCGCGCGGCCGACCATCTTCTGGTTGAGCAGTATAGCTACGAACAGCGAGAAGATGACGATTGCGGGGATATCGAAGATAAGCTGCTGGATACCGGAGGTGAGCGTCTGAACGAAGGTCGGGTTGACGAACAACGCTTCGGAGTAGTTTTCCCAGCCCACCCAGATGAGTTCGTAGCCGCCGCCGGTCAGTATCTTGATCTTATGGAAGCTGTACTTGATCGAGTCGTAAATAATCGGGACGTAGATGAGGAAGAAGCCGAGAAGGAACGGCATTATAAACAGCCATCCGGAACGCGCTTTCTTCTTATCAAGGGAGGCGCTGCTTCTCCTCTTTTTCGGAGGTGCGGTTACAGTAGATTTTTTCTTAATATCCTGTGTCATATCAGCACTCCCCTTTCATTAAGATATTTTTACGAAGCCGAGCGCTTCGACGGTGTATGTCGTTCCTTTGTAGACTACGGTGACTGCGAACGAGTTGTAGTTGAGGATGAAGCCGGTGCCGTTATCGTAACCGACATATACGATGTTGCCGTTGTCGTTCGTATACTTCGTGTAGGTATAACCGGTTTCTTCCTCAGTCTCTTCCGCCGCAGTTTCTTCTTCGGCTGCGGTTTCGCCTTCCGCCGCGGTCTCGTCTTCAACGAGCGTTTCATCGGTCGTCTCTTCGACTTCCTCTACCGGCATTCCGAGACGTGCGGCGAGCTTCTTCGCTTTCTCTGCCTTCTCGGCTTCGAGGGCGAGAGCTTCCTCTTCAGCCTTGGCGGCAGCTTCCGCTGCGGCCTTGTCGGCTGCGATCTCATCTTCGTCCGGTACGCGTTCGCCGATCAAGAACTTGTGCTCGGTGATGAGCGAGGTCTGCAGATCGCCGATCGCGTCGTTCAGTGTATTGTACTTCTCGACAAGCTCGTCGAACCAGATGTCGTATCTGACCGAGTAGTACTTGCTGAGCTGCATGCTGTCCTTGAGCTCGGCGGTGTTGCGGTACGAGAGCGTGAAGAACAGTCCCGCGCCGTTTTCAATCGCCTTGAGGAGCATGTAGTTGACGTCGCCTTCCATGTTGATAGGCGTTCCGGCGAAGTTGAAATATCCGTGGAATACCATACCGATGAAAGGCACTGCCGCGAACGAGTTCTGATAACGGCTGGAGTCGAGCGACACGTTGATTATGTTGTTAACATACTGCAGCGTGAACTCGTTGCCGCCGTCGGTCAGGACGTTGGTGTAGTCTGTTTTCAGAGTGTCAAGGAACTTCTTGGTGAACGCCTTGGAGTCCTCGCGGTTGTACGGTTCGTCTTCGTCAAAGTCGGAGTTGAGGTCCGTTCCGAGAGTGGAGACCGATATGCCGGTAGGCCCATATTTATCATAATCCTTCTTGAAGCCTGCGTACAGTCTCTCATAAGCGGAAGGCGATACGCAGAGCGCGAAGCTTCCGTCGAACGACTGGGTCGCGGCGTCATAATAACGTCTTCTCGTATAACGGTCGTCGATCGTCTTGATCGCGTCGCGACGCAGGATGAATCCGTCGAACAGCTCATTGTTGCTCATGTACGCGAAGTCGAAGTCCGGGAATACGCCGAAGTTCTTTTCCTTCGCATATGTGATCAGATCCTTGAAGCCGGAGTTGCCGCCGACCGCATTGACCCACTTGACGAACGTCGGATACGTCGTATCATCCATACCGCCGTTCGCGTAGCCCGTAAGCCTGAAGTTGACATTCGTGATTCCGGCTTCGGACAGGTCGTTGTACATTGTCATTACGTCTTCGAAGGTCGTAAGAGGCGTGTCTACCGATACCGGTATCGAAAGGATTCGCTCAATCGTCTTGATGGAACCGAACGTTTCGATGTAGAGCGGTATGGATTTCTGCGCGGTTTCCGCGGTGAATCTGGTCAGTACGCCTTCTCTTTCGAGGAAATCGCGGTACGCCTTCGCCATGCCGACGTAGGAAGTTTCGTAGTATTCGCCCTTCTTGAGGCCGGCCGCTTCAGCCTTATCCTCATCCGTCAGCATGATGTAGCGGATGCGGTAGCTGTCGACATACTTGCGCTTGGATTCGACCGTCCATGTGGCGTTGGACGCGATGGAGATCGAGTCAGAGAGGTTGTATGTGTCGGAAGGACGCGGATAGAATGTGGCGAAAACACTGTTGTAGCGGTGCAGGCTGCCGCCGTGCTCGCTCGTTATCTCGGCGAGCGCGTCGCCCTCCGTTATGATCGCTAAGAAGCCCTTGTCCTCTTTATAAGGAATCTTTTCCGTCAGAGTCTGCATGACGGCGGGAATGATGGTGCCGGTGGCTTCGTCATAGCTCTCGGGCGTAACTTCGATCTGAGTTGTGATCGTGTCGGTGCGGGTATAATTTTCTACGATACCGTAGACAGGTAGTCTCATAACTTCGGTATGCGCGCCCGAAATCTCGTGGTACGCATAGTCGGCGCCGTAGACCTTGCCTGTCGTCGTGTAGGTATTGCCTATCAGATCTTCAAATCTGAATATCGTACCGGAGCCGTCCGGAATGAAAGTGTAGCCTGTATTGACGTTGCTGCCGGTGCCCATGTAAGGCAGGAATGAAATGCTCTTGAGCTGGTAGTTAGTCTCGTCGTAACGGATACCGTTCGCCGGGAGACGCGCGGTGACGCCGTAATCGTCGAGAGTGTACTCAATCGCGAGCTTGAAGAGCGCGGGCGCGCGGTCGGCGCCTTCGTACTCCGTTATCGCATGGTCTTCGTCGAGAGTTTCGTAGGTATAGCCCTGGCAGTACGTTTTAATGATGTTTTCGCACTGGCGAAGCTCTCTTTCCTTGATGTCAGGGTCGCAGACGTAAACCGCCATCTTATTGGTGATAGGGAATTTCGCCTGCATCTCCTTGACGCCGCGTTCCGTCAGTTCCGAGGAAGACGGGTCTTTTAAAGTGTAGTAGGATTTGAGTTTATCATAGTCCCACTTGACGTCGACGTATGCGAGGATGAGCTCATCGAAACGTTCCTTCTTGATAAGGCGCGGAACGAGCATGCGCGTTTCTTCGCGGCCCATCGTGTATTCGATACGGACACCGTTCTTGATGTTCTTGATTATGCCCTGGTTGCGAAGCGCAGCCTCGACATAGGAGTTCATCGTCTTCTCGGTGTCGTTGTCCTGATACTTGATGAGCAGCTGGGAAAGCAGCTTCTGCTTCGTTGTTTCGGAAGCCGTGTCGCCTGCTACGTCGAAGGGGTTGGAGAACAGAATCTGACCGGTCTTGGTATTTACTATCGCAACTTCGAGAGTAAAGTCCTCGACCCAGATCTGATATCCGTTTTGCTCTTTATAGAGCGTCATTTCCTCAAGCTTTTCTTCGGGGGTCGCGTAAACCTTGTTGATGTAGTCGATAAGGTTTACGCCTTCCGCGTCCGTCTTGGGATCGGTCTTAGCGCTTACCGCTACGGCAAGCGATCCGAAAAGTAAAGCAAGAGTCAAGAGCGCCGATATTATTCTGATTTTTTTCATCATATCTTCTCCTCTTTAAAAACTCTGCTTACATTCGGTATGTTACTTCGATTATAATGCTCGAAACAAAGCTGATTATCTTTGCGACAAGGCTGGAGAACAGCACGCCGACGAACATTATGAAGCCCATGCCGACGATAGTTCCGAGTATTGTCAGAACATTTTTACCGAGTGAATAATCGTGCGTGACCATCATACCGAAGAAGATCAGAATTCCGACCCACAAGAACGCGAGTGAGTTGAGAAGGGTCATGATGCCGCCTTCGTTCGCGGCAAGGAAGTTCGACATGATAACCGAAGGGATGACCAGCAGCGGTATCGGAAGGAGCGAGTAGGAAACCGCAACGAAGATATCTTTGAAGCTTCCTTCACCGTCAAACAGAGTCGTAAGGCACCAGTTACTGATCGTGAACAGGAACAGCGGAACGAGAACCGAGCTTATCTGCCCGAAGATGTTCATGTATCCGCCGGAGGGGTTGAAGATGTAACCGGTTCCGATGGACTGATAGAAGAATGTGAATATCGTTACCGCGAGGTAGATGATCGCAGCTCTGACGGATCCGCGCTGCTCATGCTTGAGATCCCAGAAACCGTCGAACGGATGCACGATCAGGTGGAACCCGTAGAGAAGCTCCTGCCAGAGGCTCTTGCGGCCTATGACGAGCTGAGTCTTTTTGTTGACCTTGCCGGCGTACTTGAAGAACTTCGTCAGAAGCACGCAGACGATAATGATGACTATCGGTATAACCCAGATATACTTGGAAACCCACTCTTTTCTGACTTCGCGGAACGCGCTCGAGTAGTTGTCTACGTCGTATGCGTACTGGAAGTATTCCATCGCCTCTTCGTATTTGGCGGAGCGGACGAGAGCCTTGCCGATGCCGATGTAGGCGGCGTCGAAGTTGGAGTTTCTCTTGAGTATCTCGGTCCAGTCCTCGACGGCTCTGTCGTATTGACGGGCGTTCTGGTTGGCCAGAGCGTTGATCAGTATGTCGCCGTACTCGGTGCGCTTGAAAACGGTAATGTTGTCGGCCGTCTTATCGAGCACAAGGATCTTGTTACCCTGATATACAACAGCCTCGATCGACTGGATATTGCCGAACTGCGTTCCCTTGTCGCCGAAGACGAACAGCAGGTTGCCGTCCGCGTCGTAGGTGAATACCTTCTGGCGCTTCTCGTCGATAATCGACCATGTTCCCTCAGGTCCTACCGCGGCGTCGATGATCTTAGACGCGCCGGCGATCTCGGAGGTGGAAAGGTTCGATATGTTGACCTCGCCCGAAGGAGCGAAGAAGCCGTTGCGCTTCATAATGTCCGAACCGGTGGCGTTCAGCTTCTTTACGGGAGCGTTCGTGCCGTCCTTGGTATAGATAGCCGATTGCTGAGCGCTTTCGTCGATGGACGATGTGGTGACGTAAATGAAGCCTTCTTTGTCGATCGTGATGTTGTTGAACTCGGTCGAAACGTATTCTTCCGAATACTCTCTCTGCTCTGCGGTCTGCAGCCTTCTCCAGAGAATCTCAATCGCGCTGATGCTGACCTTCTGAGCGCCGATAAAGCCCTGGAAGTCGCCGTTATCGTTCATGACGATGATACCCTGATAAGTGGTGGACGATACGACGAAGAGTCGGCCGTACTGGTCAACCGCGAGAGCTACGGGTTTATAAATGGAGCCTTCGGTGAAGAGATCCGATTCGGGCTTCGGAACGATCTTGTAGAAATCGCCCTGCTTATGGACCACCTCGCCGTTTTCGTCTAAGAGCGTGTCTCTCCAGTACATTACGATGCGGTTCTTATCGGTGTCGCACACGTAGATGTAGGTGTCGTTTACGAACACGCCGGAGGGGTTTGCGAGAGCGTCCGGGACGCCCTGGTCGTTTACGAAGCTGCCGATCTCATAAAGATATTTGTAATATCTGTCGGTGACGATAACCCTGTTGTTCGCCGCGTCGACGATGTACATATTGTTTTCGCTGTCTATGAACAGGTCGCGCGGATCGTCAAATGCCGTCGTAAGTCCGATCGAAGCGGAAGTGATCTGCTGATCGGGCACGTAAACCGCGGGGGACGAGAGCGTAAAGCCGTCCGAGGAATAGGTGTAGGTCGCGTAAGGCGTCGCAGCCGATATCGCTGTCGACAGCACCATGACGAGGATGAAAACTGTTGCAAATATTCTGACTGTCTTTTTCACTCAACCCACCCCCTTAATCCTTCATGCCGCTCGACGCCATCGTTTCGATGATGTTCGACTGCGAGATAACGAAGACCGCTATCGGAACTATCATCATAACGACCGTGGATGCGGCGGAGGCGCCGGCACGGGCTATACCGCCGGCGACTATCTGGCTTATCGCGTAGTTGAGCGATTTAAGCTGCTCGGAGTGGATGTAAATGGATGAACCGGAGTTCCAGAGGCCCTGGAAGGAGTAGATGATCAGCGTAAGCCATGCGGGCTTGACCATCGGCATCGCTATAGTCCAGAACGTGCGGAACTCGGACGAACCGTCAAGACGCGCGGACTCAAGCACTTCCGTCGAAACGGAGGATTCCATGAACTGCTTCATGAGGTAAAGGCCGAGCGTCGTGCAGAATGCGGGAATGATGATCGCGAAGTAGGTATCGACCCAGTGCAGAAGCGACATCGTGATGAAGTTCGCGATACCGGTGACGGTGGACGTAAACATCAGCGACTTCTGGATGAGCTGGAACATCCAGCCGCGGCCCGGGAACTCGATCTTCGCGAGCGCGTAGGCTGCCATCGAGGAGAGAAGCAGGTTGCCGAACGTTCCGACGACGGAGATAAACACCGTGTTGAAAATGTAGCGGGAGAACGGAACCCAGCTGTCGCTCATCAGGCTGAAGAGGTCGGAAAAGTTTTTAAGCGTAGGTTTGATAACGTAGAAGCGCGGCGGGAACATCCACAGCTCGTCGAGAGGCTTAAGCGACTGAAGGATGACGTAGAGCATCGGGAGGAACATGAACGCGCCCATTATAATAAGGAAGACATTTATGCCGATGTCGCCTCCGACCGAACGGTTGAGGACGACCGCATGCTTGCGTGTTCTCAGCTTCTTCATGATTACTGCCCCACCTTCGAAAGTAATTTGTTGACTATAAGGTTGGCTCCAATCATCATGCAGAAGAGGAGGAACGATATCGCAGACGCGTAACCGACCTCCCAGCGCTGTCCGCCGTAGTCGTCAAGGTGGTGCATGATGGTCCAGCATGAATAGTTAACCGACGGGAAGCCGGCAAGAGCGGTAACGACGCCGCCGAAACCGAACGAGCCGGTTATCGACAGAACGGCGCCGAACATAAGCTGCGGCTTCATAACGGGGAGCGTTACATACCAAAGCTCCTGCCAGCGGTTTTTCAGTCCGTCGACCGACGCCGCTTCATAAAGGCTGCGGTCGATCGTCTGAAGACCGGCGATGAAGGAGAGGAACGCCGTGCCGAGAGAGGTCCAGAGAGCGACCACTATGCAGAGCGGCATGACGTATTTTTCGTTATAGAACCAGAGTATCGGTTGATCTATCAGCCCGAGGTTGAGGAGCGTACCGTTGACCCAACCGTAGGAGTCGTTGGAGAACAGCGTGCCCCAGATGAGGTAGACGGAACCCGAAATCGACGGGGCGTAGAATATCAGCGTAACGACGGCGCGGACCTTCGGCGTAAGCTCGTTAATGAACCACGCGATGAAGAGCGACATGAAGTATGACGCCGGGCCGGTGATAGCTGCGAAGATCAGTGTGTTTTTGATGGCGATGATGAATATGTCATCATCGAGGAACAGCCGTATGTAGTTGTCCATGAAAATGAACTTCGGCAGTTCCAGCATGTTGAACGACGTAAAGCTCAGAAACAGCGACAGGAAAACCGGGATAACGGTAAATATGAAGAACAGTATCATGAACGGCGCGATCATTACGTACGCCACTCTGTTGCGCTTCATTTCTTTCCAGGTCCACTGAGCTCTGGTCATGTCTTTACGGGACACCGCATGTTTGACTTCAGTTTGTCCTGACATGTACTTATCTCCTTAACTAATTTAGAGTTTCAAGAAGATGAATCGACTCTCTGTCTGATCCGCTTATTTCTTCTTCTGGTTTGCGGCAACGTACTCTTCGAGGGTCTGACCGGTTTCCGCGAGCACGTCGTCGAGAGTCTGCCCAAGCTCCAGAGTTGCGAAACCAAACTCGGTTCTCTTGCGCGTGAGTTCCTTATTAATTGTATTAATATAATTCAGAAGCGAATCGACCGGGTCCGCTTTTTCGTTATAAGCGGCAAGGAATGCGAAGTTGGTGTAACGACCGATGATGTAGTTGCCGGGGTAGTTCGGGATAGCTGCCAGGTTGTTGAACTGAGCCATCAGGTTTTCGTATTCGGTAGCGGTCCACGGAAGCTCCGCGAGCGCTTCGATGTTTGCCGTCGGATGCATACCGGCCGTGCCGAGGATGCCGACGATTTCATTCGCGTATGTCGCCTGATAATCCTTGTCGACATACCAGTCCATGAAGTCCCAAGCGGCTTCCTGGTTGTCGCAGCCGGACATCATAACGATCGAGCTTATGCCAGCAACCGAGCAGTTGTTGATATTGCCGTTCTCGTCTTCGATGCCGGGCAGCGGCACGAACTCCCAGAGTCCCGCGATTTCCGTAGCGAAAACGGAGAGCTGCTGGTACGCTGTGTAAGCGGCTACGGCGACGGGCATTTCACCAGTTCTGAAGCGGTTCGCGAAGTCGTACGTATACGGCAGCGAGTAGGCGGTAAACATGTTGCACATCTTCTGGAACGCATCGAGCGCGGTGTTGGAGTCGAGGTTGATGCGCATACCGTAGTCGGCATAGAGGCTGCCGCCCATCTGATACAGGAAGATGTTGTAGTCCGTAGAAAGGCCGATCTCCATGTTGTTGTACTGGAGAACCGGGATCATCTCGAGGAGGTCGTCCCAGGTCTTCGGTATCTCAAGGCCGAGGTCCGCGAGGATGTCCTTTCTGTAGAACAGCATCGGGAACGTCTGCGTTTCGGGAAGCGCGTATGTCGTTCCGGCATTCTCGTCGTTCGGGTCTTCGCCGACGTCATAAAGCGTTACCGGAATGAACGCGGCTTTGGAGAAGCGCGAGCGGACTTCCTTGAAGGTGTCGAAGCCGTTCAGAGGAAGGACGGCGCTGCGTATCGCATAGTTGATCGGGTCGGCTTCGGAGAGCGAAACGTCCGGTCCGACGCCGGCAAGAACCGAAGGAAGCAGCGTGCCGCCGGCGACGAGCTTCAGGTTGACGCCGATTCCGGTTTCGGGAGTGAACTTGTTATCGATCTGGTTGCGGATAACCTGAGCCTGGTCGCGGCCGGTGACAACCCAGACGTCGATTTGGTTTTCGGTTGTTGTCTCGACAGTGGAACCGATGGAGTTGTAGTCCGCAAAGAAGGATCCGATAAACTGATTGAACTGGTAGGCAATCGACTGGAAGAAATTCGCATTTGCCTTCGGAAGCTTGGCGGTCGACGGCTGGACCATGATGAAGTCGATCTCAAGCGGCTGCTTGTTGACCGTATTGACCCATGTACCGAGCGAACCGATATACGACTTGAGGTTGCCAAGGTTCTTCGCGACCTCGTCCTCGTCGGTTCCCATCTTTTCAAGCAGGATCGAGATCTGCTCGAGCGTCGTAATGTTGGAGCCCTTGATGCCGTTCATGTTCTGCAGCGTCTCGAGGATGTTCTCGAGGTTGCGGGACTCGATGAGTATCGACTTGATCGTGTTCGGCATGACGCGGCTGAAACCGTAGTCACGGTATGCGTCGGGAGATGCGCCCGTCAGCTTCAGTATCGAAAGGTACGCCTCGTTGATGACTTTCAGTGTATCCTTGACCTGGCGGATGATCGTACCCATGTCGCCGAGCGTGCATTCGAGCTCGATCTCGTGTTCGCCGGCGGTGAGATAGAATTCAAATTCGGTGTAGCCGTCGTTTAACGGCTTGGCCTGCCAGTCGGTGGAGTAATCGAAGCGGAGGTTGTTCGCTTCCTGGAAAGGAACCTCGCCGTCGATGCGCAGCTTGCGGGATACGAACAGACCGTTAAGGTCAGCCTGTCTGAAGCGGGGCACTATCTGATAGTAGCCGTCGGCAGGCACGGTAAAATTATACCTTACCCACTGTCCGCTCGTCTGCCACTTCTCGGAACCGATGGTGTTCAGCTTGATCAGCGTCGGATCCTGAGGATCGGTTATGGCCGAAGTGCGGTCGTATATGGGATATACCGTCATATGGGAGACCGCGGCCGGCGTTTCCGCGTTTATCTTAACGGGTTCGGCGTTCGCTGTAGAGCCGCTGTTCTGCGTTCTGTATTCTTCATATGTAGGAAGGTCTTTGTAAGGGAACAGTCTGATCGATCTGATCGCGACGGGTTCTCTTACCGCTTCGAGGGCTATCGTGTTTTCGCCCTTTTCGAACACAAACTCAAAGGGATTCGCATAGTATCCGTTCGAGTCGATGAAAACGTACGAGCGCCAGACGGGGGCGTCCTCTGTCGTCGGGCGGATATCGTTTCCGTTTATGTCCGTGATAAAACCGAGCGTTCCGTCTTCTTTAGTCGTGTATTTGTGGATCCACACCTTCGACATCTGAAGATAGCGGGCTTCCTGGAACGGGACCTTACCATTGATATAGAACATTCTCTCGATCGAGTTGGTCTTCGATATGATCGGGTAATACTCTATTTCGATCGCATAACGTCCGGTTTCGGGAACGTTAACCGCCCATGCGACGGTGCCGGTTTCGCTGATGACGAGCGAATTCCCGCTCTTGCCTTCGTAATTCGACTCGACGCTGACTTCGGCGGTAGTCTTTTCGGGGATGTAATCCGCCGCTTCTACCGTTACCTCCTTAGTTGCACGCGGCACGTCCGAGTATTTCTTGTTATACTCTTCATAGGTGATCGCGTTCAGCGTCTCACTAACCTCTTTGATAGTCTTTTTCGTAACGCTTGCCACGCCCGAGTCTGTGTCGGCTGCGCTAACCGGCACGATAAAAACTCCTGCGAGCATGAGCAGCGTCAGAAACAAAGCGGTCAGTTTCAGACTCCTAGATTTGTTCATAAAAACCTTCCTCCTACTTTTTGGGTTGCTACTGGTTCGCTTTACGCTTACCTATAACAGCGCCCACTTTGCATGCGAAGCATATAAATATGAAGGATATCGGCACGGAACATTTTGCACACGGTTTCGTCGTTATTACAAAAAGCGCCGTGCAGTCACGCGGAAAACAGCGCGGTCTCTATAGATTCCGACACTTGTTTTCATATCAGTTATAATAACATACGGGATTTTAAATGTCAAGTATGCTGGATTCTGCGCCGTCTTCACCCAAAAACTTGTATGTTCTTTTTCTGCGTTTGAGTAATTTTTATTTCTTTTCGTCATTTTGACGAATTTCATGGTAAGAAAAATGCCGTTTAAGCAAGGCGAAATACTGCGGTAATTTTTGTTTACCTATCAAGTGTTGTTTGATATTTATTTTTTGTATTGCTTTGTCATTTTTATATTATTTTTTGCACTTTCATAGATGTGATTTATCATGATCGGTTACTTTCGTTAACGTATTACCGCGTTGTTAACAAAAACAGCACAGATGTTCTTTTCAAATCGGCGCCTTCACCGTTTGTGCACATTGCACACACCCGGCATTCATTTTTCTGCACTAATGTATAATGATTATTTATCATAACTATCACCTCCGTATTTTACCATGTCTCAAGTCCGGTTTTGCTTCCTCGCGGGCGACAAGCCGCGAGCGCGTCCGTTAATACCTTCGCACAATTGTATGCTGAGTTTCCTTCATTTATATATAAGGGCTCCTGACATATAACAGCAGTCAATCGTTTATCTGCTATTGCTATTATTTTTGTTCACATAATGTCACATTGTCTTACTTTTCACATTATTTTTTATTTCTAGATATTAAAATATAATGTTTTATTGATTTTGTTCATCAATAAATATAATTAACTCACAAAACTATCCATCGTTTCCCATGTTTTTATGTTATTTTAAACTAATATTCTATATTATAGTATTAAATCTATGGCATTTTATCATAATATTACAACATATCTATTTATGTTTGTACGAGCTATTGACACTACAATTTATTTTGATTATAATATAGTCAATCCGCGTTTTTTATTTTAAAAATTCGCGGTAATATATCCGGAGGAAAAAAATGAAAAAGATCCTTGCAGTTCTTATTTCCCTGGTCATCGCGTCGGCTATGTCCGTCGCAGTATTCGCGAACACCCTGTCCGTTGAATACGACCTTCCTGCCGTCACCAACGGTGTGAACCTCGTAGATGCCGGCGGAACTCTCATCGGTAATGAAGAAGGTTGGGGCGGCAACGCCGCTGCCGGCCGCGACGCCGCTTTCGACGGCGACGAGACCACGTTCTTCGACCCGCTCGGAGTTGGCGACGGTTATGCTGGCGTCCAGATGGACAAGCCGTATATCCTCACCGAGATCCGCATCATGCCTCGTTCCGGTCAGCTTCCCCGCTTCGCCGGCGCTCTCGTTCAGGGCTCCAACGACGGTGAGAACTGGACCACGATCCTTGAGAACTTCCTCGCTGCCGAAGAAGAATACACCTTCTACGCCTTCACTCCCGACAACGCCGGTGATGCTGAATGGACTGCTCAGACCGAAGGCTACACCATGTTCCGTTACTTCAACGAGACCAACCACGGCGACGTCGCCGAGGTCGAGCTCTACGGCGTTCCCGCTGACGGTTCCACCGCTCCTGTAGTTACCGAGACCACTGAGACCGAAGCTCCCGCTACCGAGACCACCGAGACCACCGAG
>DBRA01000008.1:0-16852 GCA_002305445.1 Clostridiales bacterium UBA1380
ACCGACCTGCTCCCGCACCTCGCGAAGGACCAGAACGGCCGCACGCTCGGCTCCGCCTTCACGGGTGAGGGCCTCAACATCATCGTCGGCGGCATGCCCTACCGCGACGACGCGGCTGACGAGAAGGTAAAGCTCAACGTCATGGCGGCGCTCAACGAGAAATACGGCATCACCGAATCCGATTTCATCAGCGCCGAGCTGACCGCCGTTCCCGCCGGCAAGTCGCGCGACATCGGACTTGACCGCGCGCTTCTCGGCGCATACGGCCACGACGACCGCGTCTGCGCCTATCCCGAGCTGACCGCGCTCATCGAGTGCGCCGACAGCGTTCACACCAACATCTGCATCCTCGCAGACAAAGAGGAGACCGGCAGCGAGGGCGTATCCGGCATGAAGTGCAACATACTCGCCGACCTCATAACCGAGCTGTCGCGCTGCCTGGAAGGCAACGAAACCGTCGTCCGCGACCGTTCGATGTGCCTTAGCGCCGACGTCGCCGCCGGCTTCGACCCGCTCTATCCCGACGTCCTTGAGAAGCGCAACAGCGCCATCATGGGCTCCGGCACAGTGCTCGAGAAATTCACGGGCAGCGGCGGAAAGGGCGGCACGAACGAAGCCTCCGCCGAGTATATGGGCAAGATCCGCGCTATGCTCGACGCCGACGACGTCGTCTGGCAGACGGCCGAGCTCGGCAAGGTCGACCAGGGCGGCGGCGGCACCGTCGCGATGTATATCTCGAAGCTCAACATCGATACCGTCGACCTCGGCGTCCCCGTGCTGTCGATGCACGCGCCGTTCGAGGTCATCGCGAAAACCGACCTCTACGAGACCCACCGCGCGCTCGTCGCATTCTATAAATAAAAATGGCTTCATTTTTTGAAGTCGCCATGGTCGTGCTCTTCGGCGTAAGCTGGCCTTTGTCGATATACAAGTCGGCAAAGGCCCGCACCACCGGGTCGAAATCGATATGGTTTCTTCTGGCGATCATGCTGGGCTACGTCTGCGGCATCGTATACAAGTTAATGACGACGCCGAACTACGTGACGTACTTTTACATACTGAACCTCTGCATGGTGGGGGCGGACGCGGGACTGTGGTTCCGCAACCGCGCGATCGAGAAACGCGCGGAGAAACTCAAAAGCTGACACATCGGAGCCTTAATTAACCTATGATAAATAAACTTCGGGAAGCCGAAAACCGTTATAAAGAGATCGAAGCGCTGCTTCAGAAACCCGAGATCGTCGCCGACCAGAACGAGTATAAAAAGCTCATGCGCGAGTATAAAAATCTCGCGCCGATAGTCGAAAAGTACAGAGAATACGAGTCTGCGGAAAAACAGCGCGACGACGCCGCGGAGATGATGAAAGCCGAGACGGACGCATCGATGCGCGCTCTCGCCGAGGAGGAATATTTCTCGCTATCCGAGCGCATGAAAGCGCTCGAGGACGAGCTGAAGGTGCTCCTTCTCCCCCGCGACGAAAACGACGACAGGAACGTCGTGGTCGAGATTCGCGGCGGCGCGGGCGGCGAGGAAGCCGCGCTTTTCGCCGCGGCGCTTTACCGCATGTACACGATGTACGCCGAATCGAAGCGCTTCAAGTGCGAGCTTGCGAGCGCGAACGAAACGGAGCTGGGCGGCTTCAAGGAGGTCACCTTCACCGTATCGGGCGAGGGCGCGTATTCGCGCTTCAAATACGAGAGCGGCGTCCACCGCGTGCAGCGCGTGCCGGACACTGAGTCGCAGGGGCGCATACACACGTCGACCGCGACCGTCGCCGTGCTCCCCGAAGCCGAGGACGTTGAAATCGAGGTAAAAGAGAGCGACCTGATCATCGAGACATGCAAGTCGAGCGGCGCGGGCGGCCAGCACGTCAACAAGACCGAAAGCGCAATACGCCTGATACACAAGCCGACCGGCATCGTCGTCGAGTGCCAGGATGAGCGCAGCCAGTACAAGAACAAGGAAAAAGCTATGAAGCTGCTGCGCGCGAAGCTGTACGACATAAAGCAGCGCGAGCAGACCGAGAAGATCGCGTCCGAGCGCCGCTCGCAGGTCGGTACAGGCGACCGCAGCGAGCGCATACGCACCTACAACTACCCGCAGGGGCGCGTAACCGACCACCGCATAGGTCTGACGCTTTATTCGCTCGACGCGTTCCTTGACGGCGACCTCGATGCGATGATCGACGCGCTCGCAACCGTCGACGCAGCCGAAAAGCTGAAGGGCGGCGAGCTGTGACGACAGAGTTATACAAGCTGCGCTCGCCGTCGGCGACTGCGGACGAGGACAAGTCGGCGATGGAGCGCGCCGGCACGATCATCCACCGCGGAGGGCTCGTCGCGTTCCCGACCGAGACCGTATACGGCCTCGGCGCGAACGCTCTCGACGGCGAAGCCGTCCTGCGCGTGTTCGCGGCGAAGAACCGCCCGGCCGACAACCCGCTGATCGTCCACATCACGCGTCCGGACGAAGCGGAGCCGCTCGCCCATACGACGCAGCTTTATTACAAGCTCGCGGAAGCGTTCATGCCCGGACCGCTGACGGTTATACAGCAGAAGCGCGAAATTGTGCCGGACGAGGTCACGGCGGGGCTCGACTCCGTCGCGATACGCTGTCCGTCGAACCCAGCCGCGCGCGCGTTTATCGCCGCGGCTCGCACACCGGTCGCGGCGCCGAGCGCTAACAGCTCGGGTAAACCGTCGCCGACGAGCGCGAAATACGTCGCCGCCGATATGGACGGCAAGATCGACATGATAATCGACGGCGGCGAAAGCGCCTTCGGCGTCGAATCCACCGTCGTAAAGATTACGGGCGACGATTCGGTGCTGCTGCTGCGGCCGGGCGCCGTAACGCCCGAGATGCTGCGCGAGGTCTGCGCGCGCGTCGATATAGCGCCCGCTGTGCTCGGGCAGATACCGGAGGGCGAGCGAGTTCCGTCGCCGGGGATGAAGTACAAGCATTACGCGCCGTCGACGCCGCTGACGCTTGTCGACGGCAGCTACGACAGCGTGAGGGCGTTTTTTGCGCGCATGCTGGCGGAGGGCGGAGGCGTCATCTGCGACGACGCGACCGCCGACGCACTAGGCGGCGGGAAGATTGTCCGGCTCGGCCCAAAGGGCGACGAAGCCGCGCATATGCACCGCATATTCGCCGCGCTGCGCGAAGCAGATGCGCTGAACGCGGCCGCGCTCTACGCGAGACTTCCGTCGGCGCAGGGCTACGAACTCGCGCTGCGCAACCGCATGCTGCGCGCCGCCGGCTTCAACGTGATAAAAATACAGTAAGACAAGACCAAATACAAACCGCAAGGTGACAAATGCCGAAACGCAAAAAGCCTGAGGAAAACGAAATAAAGATTGCCCCTACAGTCGAACAGCCGATAACGGAGACGATAGAGCAGAACTACATGCCCTACGTCATGACCGTCATCATTTCGCGCGCGATTCCGGAGATCGACGGGTTCAAGCCGTCGCATCGCAAGCTGTTATATACGATGTACAAAATGGGGCTGATGACCGGAGCGCGCACCAAGAGCTCGAACGTTGTCGGCCAGACGATGCGCCTGAATCCGCACGGCGATATGGCGATATACGAGACGCTCGTGCGTCTGACGCGCGCAAACGAGAGCCTGCTGCACCCGTTCATCGATTCGAAGGGAAGCTTCGGCAAGCAGTACAGCCGCGACATGGCGTTTTCCGCGCCGCGATACACCGAGGTCAAGCTCGATCCGTTCTGCGCGGAGATATTCGGCGGCATCGACAAGAACGCCGTCGACTTCGTGCCGAACTACGACAACACTACGGAGGAGCCGGTGCTTCTGCCGACCTCCTTTCCGAACATACTCGTCAGCCCGAATCTGGGTATCGCCGTCGGTATGGCGAGCAACATCTGCTCGTTCAACCTCGCAGAGATCTGCGACGGCACGATCGCGCTGCTGCGAAATCCCAACACATCGGTAGATAAACTTCTCGACCTTGTCAAAGCGCCGGATTTCCCGGGCGGCGGTTCGCTGATCTACGACCGCGCCGCGCTGAAGACGATCTACGAAACGGGGCGCGGCTCCGTACGCGTCCGCGCGCGCTGGTCGTACGACAAGGCCGCCAACTGCATCGACATAGTGCAGATACCGTACACGACGACGATCGAAGCTATAATGAAGCGGCTCGCCGAGCTGGCGAAGGAGAACAAGCTGCGCGAGGTCACAGACTTCCGCGACGAGATAGACCTGTCCGGCTTCAAGCTGACGCTCGACCTCCGCCGCGGTACGGATCCGGACGCGCTGATGGCGCGTCTCTTCCGTCAAACAGCGCTCGAGGACGAGTTCCCGTGCAACTTCAACGTGCTGATCGACGGCACTCCGCGTCAGATCGGCGTAAGAGACATCCTTAACGAGTGGATACGCTTTCGCATCGGCTGTGTCAGCCGCACGCTGAAGTACGACCTCGAACGCAAAAAAGAGAAGCTGCACCTGCTGCTCGGGCTCGGCAAAATACTGCTCGATATCGATAAAGCCATAAAAATCGTTCGAGAGACGGAAAAGGAGTCGGACGTCGTGCCGAACCTGATGGCCGGCTTCGGAATCGACGAGCCGCAGGCCGAATACATCGCCGAAATCAGGCTGCGCCACCTGAACCGCGAGTATATCTTAGAACGCATACGCGAGATCGACGGGCTGCAGAAGGAGATCGCTTCGCTCACCGACGAGATCGGGGACGAGCTCAAGATCCGAAGCCGCATAGCCGCGGAGCTTGCCGAGATCAGGAAGAAATACGGCAAGCCGCGCCGCACGCTGATCATTTCCGCGTCTGACGCCGAGCTGCCCGAACCCGAGGAGACCGTCGACAATTACTCCGTCACGATCCTGCTCACGCGCGAGGGGTATTTTAAAAAGCTGACCGCCGCTTCGCTGCGCGGAAACGACGAGCAGAAGCTCAAGGAAGGCGACGTCATCATCAACGAGGAGGAAGCCGAAAACAAGGACGAGCTGCTCGTTTTCACAAGCGCCGCGCAGGTTTATAAGGCGAAGATCGCCGATTTCGATACGACGAAGGCGTCCGCATTCGGAGACTTCCTCGCCGTTAAGCTCGGCTTCGACGAGGGCGAGCGGCCGATCGCGATGAAGGCCGTATCCGAATACGGCGACGACAAGCACTTCATCTTCATCTTCGAAAACGGCAAGGGGGTGCGCGTACCCGTCAGCGCGTACGAAACGAAGACGAACCGCCGCCGCCTGACGGGAGCGTTCTCGGACGCGTCGCCCGTCGTCGCCGTTATATACGAGGACGAGGAGAAGGATCTTCTCCTCATTTCGAACGCCAATAAAGCGATACTCATAAAGTCGTCGCTTATATCGGTGAAAACGACCCGCACGGCGGCCGGAATACAGCTTTTCACCTTGAAAAAGGGCGACACGCTGCGCAGCGCCGTCACGGTCGGTGAAAACTGCCGTTACGCGAACCCGCAGAAGTACAGAAAAGCCAAGGTTCCCGCGGCGGGAACGCTGCTTTCTGAGGCGGATATCGTCGAAAGTCAGCTCGGCTTGAAGTAACCCTCTTTAAAGAAAAGGAACGAGATTTATGAAGAAAACACGTGTTATCGCAGTCGCGGCGGCGCTTGTGGTTGCTCTCGCAGCAGCCGTATTCGCCGCATATGACAGCTCGGAGGACCCGTTCGTCACACTGTCGTATCTGAACAAGCAGTTCACGCAGAAGGTGCAGACACTCATCGACGAAGCGATAGCGCCGATAAAGGCAAAGGTAGACGCGTATTCGGCGCCGGCGCAGACGGCGGCTGATGCGGATTCGACCGCCTACGAGGTGCTCGAGCTTAAAAAAGGCGCGCGCCTAATGGCGCACGGTTCGTGCGAGGTGATACTGCGCCAGGGCGGAACCGCGGCCGTCGTATCGCCGTTCGCGGAACAGGGCATCGGCGATCTCTCCGACGGATCCGAGCTGCTTGACGGCGCTGCGCTGCCGATAAACCACCTGCTGCTTATACCGCGCGGCGGCGACGGACGCGGCATCGTTATCACGAGCGACAAAGCCTACGTGATGGTCCGCGGCAAGTACGCGATCGAAAACGCGGGTTAGATGACCGCAGGTTGACTAAAGAAGAGGATGTGCTTATATGAAAGGCCAGAGCAAATCTAAGGAAGAGCGCAGAGAGTCGCGGCGCACAAGGCTGACGCGGCTGGTGGCGGTAATTCTCGCGCTGCTCATGATCAGCGGCGGCTTAACGACGATTATATATTACTTGATTACCTTCGCAAGCGCTGCGGACGACGTATCGCTTTCGCAATTGAACAGCGAGTACACGGTGGCGGTGGGACTGATGTACGGCGACGGCACGACGGTCGGGTTCGAGACGAGCACGACCGCCGGCTACGTCGTCGGCGAGCAGACGATGGCGGGTGAGCGCGGTTTTCGCCCGCTTTGGCGGCTCGACGCAAAAACAGTATCCGTCACGCTCGACAACAACCTGTCGAAATCGCACATGACGTATTCGGTTGCCGGATCGTCGCCTGTATATGTCGGCGGCTGGCATGTGGAGCTGAAGGAACAGTTTACATATGAAAACACAGCCGGGGCGCAAGCGTTTTATGCTTCCGTCGCGGCCGCTTTAAATAATGCGGGACTGATGTACGACGTTTTCCCCGTGTGGCGCGACGGCAGCCTGCGCATACGCGTCGGCTGCTGGATATCAGCCGACGGCGCGAACGGTGACGTCGGCATCATAACTGCGGCGCTCGCGGGCGTGACATCGGCGGGTGCGGAGGCTGTCGGTCCGTCCTCGACCGCCGTGTCGATGGTCGACCCGTACACCGATACGGTGCTGTTCGAGTACGACGACCCGACGGGCGCGACCGCGCTCGGTCTGAAGGCATATTCGGCGGACGGCTCCGCCGCGTACATAAAAACGCCAGCCGCAAACCTGTATTCGGGCGTATTCGCATACAAGCCGAACGCATACGGCGTAGCGCTTACGAACATACTGCCGCTTGAGGAGTACGTCGCCGGTGTCGTGCCGTACGAGATATCGAACTCGTGGCCGGTCGAGGTGATAAAGGCCTTTTCGATAACCGTGCGGTCGTACGTCATATCGAACAAGGGCCGCCATATGGCGAGCTACGGCTTCGACGTCTGCAACGACCAGCACTGCCAGGTTTACAAAGGGCAGGGGCGCGTAAACGATTCGGTCAGAAACGCGGTCGCCGCAACGGCGGGAAAAGTGCTGACATATAACGGTGCGATCTGCACGACTTACTACTCGTCGTCGACGGGCGGCTCGACCGTCAACAGCGGCGACGCGTGGGGCGGCGCGAACCGGCCGTACCTTGCCGCCAAACTGACGCCGTGGGAAGACTACATGAACCATTACAACGGCTTCTGGACGGTCGAAGTCAGCCCGACGGAGCTTTGCGCATACCTGCGGGGCAAGGGCTACGACTTTTACGATGCCATCGCTTCGGTGACGCCGGTCGAGATAGTCGACGGCTCGACGTATGTCTACCGCCTTAAAATCACCGATATACACGGCAATTCCGTAACACTCAAAAACACCGACGTCATCCGGTCGACGCTCGGGAAATATCTAAACAGCGCGAACTTTGTCGTCGGCAGGGGAAGCGTCGAGTACACCGAAGCGACGATTGCGAAGCCGGCCGGCAGCACGACGGAACCAGAGGAGATAAGCGAGGATAAGAATTACGGCTACACAGACCTTTCGTCATACACCGTCATCACAGCCGACGGCGTCGAGGTGGGTTCGATCCTCGGCTATGTCGGCGCGATTACGGGCGACGGCGCGATAATGTACGGCCGCGCCAGCGTCTTTGCCATCTGCGCCGATAACGCGGAAGCGTTCGAAAACGCAAGCACCGGTGCAGCGTCAATTGACACGGCCGCCGCGGAAACAACCGCCGCGGAAACAACCGCGGAGACCTACGCGCCTTCCGATGCGCCGGCTGCATATACAACGGGCACGGCCGTAAAAACAGCTTACGCGTCGTCGGCGGACAACTTCATATTTGTCGGCAAGGGCTGGGGACACGGCGTCGGCATGAGCCAGTACGGCGCGAAGGACCTCGCCGAACAGGGTTATTCTTACGACTATATCCTGAAGGCGTACTTCAACGACACAGTCATCACCGACTACCGCTCGCTGTCATGACTAAGCTGCTCGCCGGACGCGGCGTACTCGCGTTTGCTGACGCGCTCGAAAGATACGGCGTAGAAGCCGTCGCTCTGCCGGACAACGACGCGGTTTCGCCAGTCGTTTCGTCGCATATTGACGTGTCCTGCGCGCGCATGCCGGGGACTGATGATGTGCCGCCGGCCGTCGTCGTTCCGTCGCTCTGGAGCGGTGCTGGTATCATCGCCGGATACGCGCGCCTTTGCGGCTGGACATGCGTGCTGTCCGACGCGCTGATGGGTGCGGCATACCCCGCCGACGTGCCGTTCAACGTCTTCTGCGCCGCGGGGCGCCTGTTCGGGCGGCTTAAATCCGTTTCGCCCGACGTCCTTGCCGCGGCGCGTGAGCGCGGATACGGACCGGTCGATGTAAAGCAGGGCTACGCCGCCTGCTCGACGCTCGTCTTAAGCGAAAGCGCGCTCGTCACGGCTGACCGTGGCATAGCCGACGCGGCGGAGAGGTTGGGCGCGGAGGTGCTGCGCATATCGCCCGGCGACATACTGCTCGACGGCTGCGATTACGGTTTCATCGGCGGAGCGTCCGCTGTCGCAGACGGGCGCGCGTTCTTCTTCGGTTCTCTCGGCACGCATCGTGACGGCGCGCGCATAGCGCGCTTCTGCGAGTCGCACGGTATCGAGCCGGTGTCGCTCTCCGCCGAGCCGCTCGTCGATATCGGCGGTGCGGCAGCGCTGCCTGTATAAAGCAAAAAAAACCGGTCTGAGACCGGTTTTTTATGTACGCTTGCGCAGTTATCTTATAAAGTTCGTATACTTCGGCGGCTCCGCTCTGACGGGCGGCTCGACCTTGTCAAGGCATGCGAGCAGGTGCGCCATGTTTCGTCCGAGCGTGCGCATCGTCTGCATGCCCTCCTCGTCTCGCCGCACCTCCGCCGGACTCATCCCGTGCACCATGTTCCAGTACTGCGACGGCACTACGGGCATGTTGTTCATTTCGAAGTACATGTTGAGCCGGCTGAAAGCCGTCGTTGCACCGCCGCGCCGGCACGAGACGACGGCGGCTCCGAGCTTGCCGTTCATCCTGCCGCGCGACGCGAAGAACAGGCGGTCGAGCAGGCAGCAGAGCTGCCCCGACGGCCCGCCGTAATATACGGGCGAGCCGACAACGATGCCGCCGTATTCGTCGAGCGACTCGAGTATCTCGTTGACGCCGTCCTCGAACACGCACACGCCCGCGCGTCCGCAGACGCCGCAGGCGGAGCAGCCCGCCACCGGCTTCGATCCGTTCCAGTGAAAAACCGTTTCCACGCCGTATTTTTCGAGCGTGTCGGCGACTTCGCGCAGCGCGGTGTATGTACAGCCCTTCTCATGCGGGCTGCCGTTTATAAATAGCACTTTCATCAGTACTGACTCCTTGCACTATGTCGTTATCTTTTTTATGTTATACGAAAGGCGCGGTAATTAATCAGCCGATTCATGTAGCGCCTTAAGATATATATCAGTTTACATAAAACTCGCAGCCTCCGACCGCGAGCACGAGCCGCGCAGACACGGGCACGCGGAGCGTGTCGTTTTTGCGCCGAACGATCGTCGCGCCGAAGGTAGGGTCGACGCCGGACACCGCCGCGGCGGCGGCCGCTCTGTCCATTTCGGCCGGTGTTTTTTCCGATGTTTCGTAGAGAGAGCGGTACTGCGCGGCGACGCCCGCGACGGTCGAAGGGTAGCGCGGGTCTGCCGCGCGGTTCAGCATGACCGCCGCGAACGCGACGCGGCAGATGTAAGGCTCTTCATCGCCGAACGCCGACGCGACAAGTTCGGCAAGCAGCTCCTCGTCGGTCGGAGCAGCCGCCGCCGGATAGGAAAATATGATCAGCGCCGCTATCAAAACCGCGGCGATCGCTTCACGCATAACAATCTCCCTCCGATAATCGTCTGCATATAGTATTATCGGCGGGCTTTATTCAAATACCGCTCGGCGTATAAAAATTTAAAACCATACAATACAGAACGCCGAACGGCAGTATTTGCGCATTAAGGTACACCGCAGGCTGACAGGACGAATGCGGCATAAGACGCCGCCGCGTCTGCTTAAGCTGATTTACGAAATTACGTTCAGTTCCTGAAGCGAACGTCCGATCAGTATAATATCGTCGTCGTCGCACGCGAGCATGAGGTCGCCGCCGATGCGCTTCGCCGCGATGCGCAGCGTCTTTTTGCCGTCGGAGGAGATGATGTTGGAGCATGCGAAGCCGCCGTCCGGCAGATAGCCGACGGCAACGGTCAGCCTGTCGGTCCAGTCGTAGTCGAAATTGCCCGTAAAATCGCCTGAGCAGACCATTGTGCCGGGGCGGACAAGCAGCGGCAGAGAATAGTAGTCGTACTTTTTCTCGTAGTACCGGCCGCCCTCGTACGCTTCGCCCGTCAGGTAGTCGTACCATGTTCCGCAGTCGGGGACGTAGAAGCGCGCGACGCCGCGCTCGTTGAATATCGGCGCGACGAGCAGCGATTCGCCGAGCATATATTCGCCGTCCGCGTCGAGCGCGGGTATGTCGCGCGGGAAGTCGAGCGCCGGAGCGCGCATGACCGGCACGCCGGTCGTCGCCGCGACGTGCGCTTGCGTGTAGAGGTACGGCATGAGCGAGCCCTTCAGCTTGGTGAAGGAGCGGAGCACCGATACCGCCTCCTCGTCGAACAGCCACGGCACGCGGTAGGACGACGAGCCGTGCAGCCGCGAATGCGTCGAGAGCAGCCCGAACGCGCACCAGCGTTTGTAGATGTCGGGCGTCGCAGTCGACTCGAAGCCGGATATGTCGTGCGAGAAGTAGGCGAAACCGGATGCGCACAGCGAAAGTCCGCCGCGCAGCGTCTCGGCCATCGACTGATACGTCGCGCTGCAGTCGCCGCCCCAGTGGACGGGGTAGCTCTGGCCGCCCGCCGTCGCAGACCGCGCGAAAAGGCATCCCGCGCCGCGCAGCTCGCGGTAGACGGTCTCGTTATACAGCAGCGAGTAGTAATTATGCATGCGCACGGGGTCGGAGCCGTCGTGATAGACGACGTTGACGGGGATTCTCTCGCCGAAGTCGGTCTTGATGCAGTCTATGCCGGAGTCGATCAGCGTGCGGATCTTCGACGCGTACCATTCGGCGGCGTCCGGGTTCGTGAAGTCGACAACGGCCATGCCGGGCTGCCATTCGTCCGACTGGTATATGCCGCCGTCGCGCGTGCGGAGGAAGTAGCCCCTCTCCGCGCCCTCGGCGAAGAGCGCGGAGCGCTCGCCTATGTACGGGTTGACCCAGACGCAGAGGTGCAGCCCGCGCTCCTTCAGCCGCGCGATCATGCCTGCGGGGTCGGGGAAGGTACGCGGATCCCATTCGAAGTCGCACCAGCGGAACTCGCGCATCCAGAAGCAGTCGAAGTGGAAAACGGACAGCGGAATATCACGCTGTGTCATGCCGTCGATGAACGACGTCACGGTCTTTTCGTCGTAATTCGTCGTGAACGACGTCGTCAGCCACAAACCGAACGTGTAGGCGGGCGGAAGCGCGGGCCGTCCCGTCAGCGCGGTATATGACGACAGCACCTTTTTCGGGTCGGGTTCGGCGCTGCCGCAGCCTATGAAGTAGTAGTCGAGCGCGTTCTCGGGCACCGTGAACGACACTGCCGATACGACCTCGGATGCGACCTCGAAGCTGACGGCGCCGGGGTTGTCGACGAATATGCCGTAGCCCTCGTTTGTCAGGTAGAACGGGACGTTTTTATACGCCTGCTCGGAGGATGTGCCGCCGTCGGCGTTCCAGCAGTCGATCGTCTGCCCGTTTTTGACGAGCGGGCCGAAGCGCTCGCCGAAGCCGTAGACCTTTTCGCCTACGGACAGCGAGAGGCGCTCGCGCATGCGGTGCGCGGCGCCGCGAGGCATAGTCCACGGGTAGTCGTTCTCGTCGAGCACCGCGTTGACGCCGGTCATCGTCTCATCCTCGTCGATCAGCGCGAGCCCGCGCCCGCACGATGACGTGACGAGCCTGCCGCCCGTGTAAAAGCGCATGTCCCAGCCTTCGCGGAGCGTAATCCTCACCTCGCTGTTGCCGGAGCGCAGCGACGCCTCTTTGTCGGTTATCGTGATAACGGGCTTGAAAGACTCGTCGGCGTTCAATACGAAATCGGGCGTCTTCGCCGGGATGCCTCCGTGCCACACGACGCGGACGCCGATGACGTCCGGCATCGGAGACGATAGCGTAACCGTAAAGTTCGCGCCGCCGAGCGTCTGCCCGCGCCCGTAAATCTTGCCCGGCACCGCGAGAATCTCGAGCGCGTCGCCGACCCTGCGCGCCTCATACGCGCTGCCCGCGGCCTTGACCGTGTAGTGCCGCTTTGTCATCCAGTAACCGTCGTTTATCTTCATTTGATATATCCTTTCGGTTCTTATATTGCTGTGTATTCAACGGAAGCGAAGCCCGGCTTTCGCCGGACTTCGCTTCATGTAACTTTTGTATTTACGGATTGACTCTGACCGTCTTACCGGCGGCGGCTTCGACGGACAGCTTTTTGCCGTTGACAAGCACGTCGTACTTCCCGTCGAACTTCGGCGTCAGCGCGAACTCCGTGACGGCGCCGTCCTTCCACGAGCAGTCGACGGTCACAGCGCCGCGCGCACACAGTCCCTTGAACGAGCCGTCTTTCCATTCGTCCGGCAGCGCGGGCAGCAGGTTTATATAACCCTCGTGCGACTGCATCAGCATCTCGACGACTCCGGAGACATAGCCGAAGTTGCCGTCGATCTGGAACGGCGGATGCGTGTCGAACAGGTTGGGCAGCGTCGAGCGCGAGAGCAGCGCTTTGATGCTGTCGTATGCGTCTTCACCCTTGCCAAGACGGGCGAAGAAGTTGATGACCCATGCGCGGCTCCAGCCCGTCTGACCGCCGCCGGCGGACAGACGGCGCTCGATCGTCTTCTTCGCAGCCTCGAAGAGCTCCGGCGTGCCGGATTTTGTTATGACCGACGCGGGATGCAGGCCGTACAGCTGGGATATGTGGCGGTGACCCGGTTCGGGTTCGTCATAATCTTTCTGCCACTCCATGATCTGGCCGTGCTTGCCGGCCTTGATCGGCGGCAGCTTCGCGCGCTTTTCAAGCGCTTCGACGGCGATGCCGTCTTCGATGCCGAGCTCTTTCTCGGCTTCGGCGACGTTCGTGAACAGCTCGTACAGTATCGTGTTGTCCATCGTCGGTCCCGCGCAGATGGCGGCGCGGACGCCGTTTTCGTCGATGTAGGTGTTCTCGGGAGAGTTTGACGGCGCGGTGACGAGGTAGCCCGTGCGCGGGTCGGTCGTCAGATAATCGAAGAAGAACTCCGCCGCGCCGCGCATGACGGGGTAGTATTCGCGCAGGAAGTTATTATCGCGCGTAAACAACCAGCGCTGCCAGATATGCTGGCAGCACCATGCGCCGGCGCAGGTGAAGCTGCCCCACGAAACGCCCTCGCCGGGAGCGGTAAAGCCCCACGGGTTGGTGATCGTGTGCGCGACCCAGCCGCGGTTGATGTTGTACTGGATCCTCGCCGTCCGCTCGCCGTGCTTCGAGATGAACTTGATATACCTGAAGAACGCGTCCTCGAGCATCGGCAGGCCGGTCAGATTGGCCAGCCAGTAGTTCATCTGTATGTTGATGTTGATGTGATAGTCGGCGCTCCATATCGTGTCGTACTGGTCGGACCATACGCCCTGCAGGTTCGCGGGGAGCACGCAGCCGAACGACGACGAAACGAGCAGATAGCGGCCGAACTGCCAGTGCAGCTCGTACAGCGCGTCGTCGCGCCCGCCCGCTCTGACGGCGGCGATGCGCTCGTCGGTGGGCTTGTCGTCCCCGCTGCGGTCGGCGGCGACGTTTATGTCGGCGCGGTCGAGCAGGTCCGTGTAGAATTCACGGCAGTCGTCGGCAAGCGCGCCGAAGCCCGCTTCGGCGGCGACACGCACGTACGATGCTGCGCGCGCGGCGGGCGGGTTCTTGTCGGCGTATGTCGTCGCGGTCGATATGAACACGGTGACGCTCGTCGCGCGTTTGACATTGACGCAGTCGCCGTCCGACGAGGTCTCGCCGTCGTCGGCAACGATTTTTATGACGGTCGCGAACTCGTTTCCGCCTTTAAGCGTGCCCTCGCACACGATGACGCCGCCGCCAGCGGCTATATCGGCGTTCTCGCGCGCGAACGAGAACGACACGTCGAACGGCGCTTCGGCCTCGAAGTTTACGGCGGTGACGTTGTAGCCCTGCGAGCAGACCGCGCGGCGCGTATAAGCGACGCCGCCCGCCTTGTATGTGACCGTGACCATGCCGGTGTTGAGGCACAGCTCGCGGCGGTAGTCGTCAAATTCGCAGCCGTCGCTGTGGATCGCGGCGGTGAGCTCGCCCGCGGTCTCGAAGCTGCCGTAGCGGTGGCCGTAGCCGTGGCCGCCGCCGCTGCCGTCGCCGCGGCAGACCATATATTTCGCAGCGGTGCGCTGCGCGTTTTCAGCGTCGCCCCTGAAGATGAGCGAGCGCATCTCGTCCATGTGAAGAGCGCATTCCGGGTTGTCGGCTTCGGCGTCATAGCAGCCGCTCCAGAATGTCTCCTCGTTCAGCTGTATGCGCTCCGCCGCCGGAGTGCCGTATACCATCGCGCCGAGACGCCCGTTGCCGAGCGCCAATGCTTCCGTCCATACGGACGCGGGTTTATCGTACCACAACCTGTAATCGCGCATGATATTTTCCTCTTTTGTATAGTATTAACGTTTTACGCGTTTATTGTATCACACGTCAATATAACAAGCAAGCACGAATTTCGCCGCAGGCGGCGCATTGCGGAAAATTTCCAGCCGCGTCAATGATTCCCGCGCTTAAGTCGGTCTTGTATTTAAAATTGCATAATGTTATAATAAAATGATGATTATTATGATTAACTCTACGGACGACGGCGTAACCGTCAAGGACTTGCTTCGCCGGCTGCGCATGTCCTCGTCTCAGATAAAGCACATCAAATTCCTGCCGGACGGGCTGACCGTCAACGGCGAACGCGTCACCGTGCGCCGCGTTCTGCGCGCCGGCGACATTCTGCATGTGCGCGACGGGGACAGCAGAGCGGACGTCAACCCGTATATCGTGCCGTCACCGCTCGACGTGCGCATCGTGTACGAGGACGACGACATCGCCGTCGCGGACAAACCTCCCGACATGCCGACGCATCCGTCGCGCGGGCACGCAGCCGACACGCTCGCCAACGCTCTCGCGAACCGCTACAGCGGCGAGCCGTACGTGTTCCGTCCGATAAGCAGGCTCGACCGCGACACGAGCGGACTCGTGCTGACGGCGCGCAGCCGCCTCGCCGCGTCGATTATGAGCGCGAGGATGGCGCGCGGGGAGGTGCACAAGATGTACGTCGCAGTGCTCGAGGGTGTGCCGCGCGAAAAGTCCGGCGTCGTGCGCGGATACATCCTGCGCTGCACCGACAGCATCATAACGCGCCGCTTCGTGTCCGAAGACGCATATGCCGGAGAGGGCGAAGAATGCGCGACCGGCTATGCCGTCATAGCCGAAGCCGGTGGCCGCTGCGCTGTCGCCGTGCGTCCGTATACCGGCAGAACGCACCAGATACGCGCCACATTCGCCGCGATGGGCTGTCCGCTCGCCGGCGACGAGCTGTACGGCGGCAGCCGCGGCCTTATCGGCCGTCAGGCGCTTCACGCCTGCTCGCTGCGTTTCGAAGCGCCGTGCGGAGACCGCCTTGCGCTGTACAGCGCGCCGCCCACCGATATACGTTCGCTTATCGCGGCCCTTTTCGGCGAAGCTGCCGAGCGCGACATCGTAAACATGATTGAAGAAGGTACACTGCCTTGTCTGTGAAATCATTCTATAAACGGCTGACAGGATGGGTCGCGCCCGCAGCGCTCGTCCTTTTCGCGCTCGCCGCCGTATCGGCAGGGCTACATATAGCTATGGCTTTGTCGCGCGGGTTCTCGGACTTCTGGAACGAAAACGTCGCTTCGTTTTTCCGCGCTCTGAACGCAAAAGTAACGATGTGGCTGCCGTTTTCGCTCGCCGAGACGATCGTGCTCGCGCTTCCGTTCGCGCTCGTTGCGCTGATCGCGGTATGCGCGCGCATGGCGAAGAAAAGCTGGAGGCACACGATACGCTTCTCGCTTTCGCTGCTCTCGGTTCTCGCGCTGATTTACACGATGTTCGTGTTCACGTTCGCAGCCGGATACAAGGGCAGCACGCTCGACGAGAAGCTCGGGCTCGAAGACGGCGCCGTAAGCGCGGAAGAGCTCTATTACACGGCCGCCGAGCTGCTTGACGACATAGCCGCGGAGCTTGACGATGTCGGCTTCGAGTTCATGGGCGCGTCGAAGATGCCCTACGGTATAGACGAGCTGAACGAAAAGCTGATGACCGCGTATGACGCTGCCTGCGGCAAGTACCCGTTCATCCAAAGGCTGCGCAGCCGCGTAAAGCCGATCGCGCTGAGCTATCTGATGACATATACGCACATATCGGGCGTCTACTCGTTCTTCACGGGCGAAGCCAACATCAATTACAACTACCCCGATTACGTCGTCGTCTACACGGCCGCGCACGAGCTCGCGCATCAGCGCGGCATCGCGCGCGAAAACGAGGCGAACTTCGTGGCGTTCCTCGTCTGCTGCAGCTCGGACGACCCGTACATCCGCTACAGCGG
>DBRA01000008.1:16863-26902 GCA_002305445.1 Clostridiales bacterium UBA1380
CGCGCCGTTTACGAGGAGAAGGCGTACAGCGAATTCTTCGACAAGTACCGCGATTCCATCGCGGCGGACGTCAGCGGCGCCGTCAACAACACGTATCTCGTGCTTCAGGGCACGGAGGGAACAAAGAGCTACGGCATGGTCGTCGATCTTGCCGTCGCGTATTACCTCGCCGAAGCGGACTAAACTATCGCGAAAGGAGGCGCGCGGATGAAGCGTTTATGCGCGTTTATGCTGTCGGCGGCGATGCTTCTCTGCGTTTTCGCGACGCCGCTCGCCGCTGCCGAAGACAAACCTTCGCTTTATTTCAACGACGAAGTGTGGTACAAGAGCGGACTTTTAATGCCTGTCCGCATGTTCAACCTGTATTACCTGCCCGTTTCCGTGTTCGCCAGCTTCGATTATATCAACGTCACGCTCAACCGCCAGAAGAAGGAGCTATTGCTCGCGAATAAAAACACCGGCCGCTACGTCAGCTTCAATATAGACGAGCAAACCGTGATAACCGACGAGGGCGACGAACTTTACGTCCGTGTGTACGCGTTTTACGCCGGCGAATACTACGTCCCGGCGAACTTCGTCTGCGGCGTGCTCGGCGTGCAGAACGAGGCGTACGTTTCGCCGGTGGACGGCGACTGGTGCGTGCGCGTATATGACTCTACGGCAAAGCTGACCTTTAAGGAACTTCTCAAAATCCACAATCCGGACGCGCTTCCGCCGGAGACCGAGACGACGACTGAAACTACGCAGCCGCCGGAAACCACGACGGACACGACGGCGCCGGTCACGACGGACGTCGAAGTAGACACGGAACCGCGCATGATCGCGCTCGTGTTCGACTACGCGTCGGGCGGCGAATATGACGACACGCGCGCCGCGATCGAAAAGACGCTGTCGGCCTACAGGATCGGCGCCGTATTCGTGTTCGGTCCCGAGGACGCGCAGAGCGCGCGCACCGCAGCCTCGCTGTTGACGTCTGGGTACAGGATTGCGGCGGCGGCGGACGCGGACGCGCGCGGCGACGATGCCGCGGATTCGCTCGACGCTGTAAACGAGTACCTGTATACTATCACAAAGACGACGACGCGGCTCGCGTCGCTCACCGATAAGCAGCTTGCGGACGAGGCGACGGTCGCTGCGGTCGAGCTGCGCGGCTACCGGATTCTGCGCTTTAACGCCGAAGCGCCGGACAGCGGCTACTATTCGGCGAAGGTCGCGGCCTCGATGACGGAAACGATTATAAAGAGCGCAGACATAACCCTTATGCGGCTGCGCCAGACGAAGATCACCGCCGCTATGCTTTCCGCGGTGCTCGATATCATTCTCGCACACCCGAACTACACGGTGTTCGTGCCGGGCTATACCGGCATTGACGGAGGAGGAACAGTTACAGATGGAGAATAAGAAGAAGATACTGATTGTCGAAGACGAAAAAAACATCGCAGAGGTGCTCGCCTATAACATAAAGCGCGCTGGCTACGAAACCGAGTGCGTCTACGACGGGCTTTCCGCCGTGGACGAGGCGCTGAAGGGCGGGTACGACCTCGTGCTTCTCGATATCATGCTGCCGAAGCTTGACGGCTTCGCCGTCTGCGAAAAGATCCGCGCGAAATCGTCCGTGCCGATTATTTTCGTCACGGCGAGGGAGGACGAGAAGGACAAGATACTCGGCCTTGACACCGGAGCCGACGACTACGTGACAAAGCCTTTCTCGCTGAAGGAGCTGCTCTCTCGCATCCGGGCGAATATCAGGCGCAGCACGACCGAAGCCGTCGCCGAAAGCGCGCCGCAGAAGAAGCAGGAGCCGATCCGCGTCGGCGAGCTCGTCATCGACCTCGACCGCTACAGCGTAACAAAGGCGGGCGAGCCGCTCGAGCTTTCGAAGAAGGATTACGACCTGCTCGTCTTCTTCGCCAAAAACGTGGGGAAGGCCTTTACCCGCGAGCAGCTGCTCGAGAACGTCTGGGGCTACGACGGCTATCTCGGAGACATACGCACCGTCGACGTCGCGATAAAGCGCCTGCGCTCCAAGATAGAGCCGGGCGCGACGAAATACGAATACATCATGACGAAGCAGAAGGTCGGCTACTACCTCAGGGACTTTTAAAGCGGCAGCGAATATTCATGTAAAGTAAAAGGAAGACAGCAATGTTCAGGAGTCTTTATTTTAAAATAGTCCTGATACTTGTAATATTCATCATCACGGTCATGAGCGTCGTCGCAGCCGTGCTGCTTTTCAGCGTCTTCCAATATTACAACGGCGAATTTCAGTCGCAGATGGAGGACGCCTTCGCCGAAGGCGCCCCTCTTGTGCCGGAGCTCGAGGACGCGCTCGGCTCCGAAAACTACGCCGCCGAGCAGAAAAAGGTGCTCGATTCGTATTCGGGCCTGCTCGGTATAGACAGCTACCGCAACTTCTACGTACTCGATATGAACGGCAGAGCGCTTGCCGGCTCCGATACGGAACTCGCACGGACGCTTACGGCCACGCCGAACATGATGGCGGCGCTCAACAAAAAAACAGGCTACTCCGACATCGTCGGCTCGGACTACGCCGACTTCGCCTATTATTTATCGAACGGCGAGCACGAGAGCATCATATACATCAAGGACACGTTCGAAGAAGTGCAGCAGCTCTCGTGGATCCTTTTCTCGCTGATCCTCCAGGCGCTGTTTTTGGGACTTTTAATATCGATTGTTCTTTCGTTCTTCCTTGCAAAGGCGATAACCGCGCCGATACAGAAGCTGACGCGCGGCGCGAGCCTCGTCGCCGCGGGCGATTTCAGCTGCGAGCTCGAGGCGCACAGCCGCGACGAGATCGGCACGCTGACCGACACCTTCAACCACATGAAGGACGTGCTCAAGGTAACGCTCGACGAGGTTGACGGCGAGCGCGAAAAGCTCGAAACCGTCTTCGCTTGCCTGAAGGACGCTGTCATCGCGTTCACGGACAGCGGGGAGGTGCTGCAGTCGAACCCGAGCGCCGCCGAGCTGTTCGGCGAATCGATGAAATCAGGCTTCACGCTCGACTACATGCTGAACCTATTCGAGATCGGCTTCGACGGGAACATGCCTAAGCCGCGCGCCATGGGCGCCTACGCCGAAAAGGCAGACGAGGGCAGCTTTGTCTTCCGCGACGTCGTTTACGGCGACAGGGTGTTCGACGTCAGCTTCGGCGCGATCACATATCAGAAGGACGCCGTCGCGAAGGAGGGCGTCATAACGATCATACACGATGTGACCGGCCGGTACGAGCTCGACCGCAGCCGCCGCGAGTTTGTCGCGAACGTGTCGCACGAGCTGCGGACGCCGCTCACGTCGATCAAAGGCGCGTGTGAGAGCATTCTGGAGGATCCAGACATGCCGCCGGAGATACGCGATCATTTCCTCGATATGGCTGTGGCGGAGAGCGACCGGATGAAGCGCATCGTTGAGGATCTGCTCGTGCTGTCGCGGCTTGACAACAACCGCACGCGCTGGCGCATCGAAACATACAGTCCCGTCGAATCGCTGCGCCATGTGTGCGAAGCCATGCGTACCGTCGCCGAGGCTCGCCGCCATGCGATAACGCTCAGGGCGGCGAAGGACCTGCCCGATATCACCGCCGACCGCGAGCGCATCGAGCAGGTCATGATAAACATAATCGCAAACGCCGTCAAGTATACGCCCGAGGGCGGCCGCATCGTTGTGACGCTGCGGTGCGACAGCTTCCGCGAGCGCATCAGAGTCGATATCGCCGACAACGGCGCCGGCATACCGGAGGAGGATCTCGCGCACGTGTTCGAGCGGTTTTACCGCGTCGAAAAGTCGCGCGCGTCCGAGGAAGGCGGCACCGGACTCGGCCTTGCCATCGCGCGCGAGATCGTTCTCGCGCACGGCGGCAGCATATCGATAAACAGCAAGGTCGGAGAGGGAACGGTCGTCACGATTTTCCTGCCGGTCAAGACTCAGCTTAAAAACTCGGAAGATAAGTAAAATCAGTAAATTATACGAAGCAAGCAGCTTTAAACACGGTTTCGACTTCTTAAAAATACGGCGCGGCGCGCGGAAAGGATGGCGGCATCGCATGAACATAGCAAAAATGCTCGAACGCATCGCGGTCGGACCCGAGAAAACGAACCGCGCCGTCGAAGCGGCAAAAAGCGTCGTCATAGCTATCCTTTTCGTGCTTGCGGTCGGTATGTGCATACGCTTTGCCGTGATGCTGCGGTTGAACGAAGCCGGCGAAAAGCAAAACGGCTATTATAAAATCAGCGCGTCGATCGCCGCGTCGGAACACGTCGCGCCCTCAAAGGTGCTGCCTGAGGCGGCTTGCTTCGAGAGCGGCGGCGAGCGCCTTATGCTGATCGCGAACGAGGGGGCGCAGAGCGACCTGTACACCTCGCTCGCGCCTTTCATCGCAAAGACGCTTTCGTCGTCCGGCGAGACCGTCGGAGCCGACGAAGCGGCCTTCGTCGGCGATTACCTTCGCCTGCGCTACCACCGTCCGCTTCCGGCGGCCGTAATCGTATGCAGCGCCGCGAGGGGGACAAACGGAGATGCGCAGGCGTGCGCCGACGGGACGCTCATTTCGGAGCTTCTTATAAAAAACGGCTGTTTATATGCGATTTCCGCCGTCGGAGACGTAAAAAGATACACACCTGACGAGGAAACGGAATATCCTGATATAGCCTCGTTGTTTACGATGTATTCCGGCGTTATGGTCGAATACAAAACCGCGGCGGAGCTCGGGCTGTCGGGCATTCGTGCCGATGAGCCCGTCATAACGGGCGCCGTCGTCACAAAGACGATGAATGTGACGAATATAAGCGCGCAGATCGTGCTCTCAAACGCCGAAGCATTCGAGGCGGTCATACGTCTTTTTAATTTTAATCCCAACAAACTGAGCTCCGGCGGCGAAACCGGCGGCGAATATTATGTCGAAACGCACGGAATCCTGCGCATGGACATCGACGGCATCGTCTACAAGGCTACCACCGGCGGAGGACTTCCGCTGTCCGATTATTTATCTGACCATGGCAGCGACGGATATACGATATCGGACGCGATCGAAGCCGCCGACAGCATAACCGAATCGCTGCGCGACATCAACCCGCATCTGATCGGCGGCGACGGCGACGTAACGCTCCTCTCCGTTGACGCACAGGGCGGCGCTTTGACGATAAAGTACGGCGCATCCTTCGACAACGTCCTGCTCACCGGCTTTACGGTGCTCTCCGTCACTGTGGATAACGGCATGATCACGTCGGTCGAACTGAACACTTTCACCGCGAGCGATCTGTCCGGCGTCGAACGCAGCTGGTCGGAGGTGTGGTATCTGCGGAACGTGGCGCGCATCCCGCCGGGCGCGGATGGTGTCGCGAAGCTCGAATATCCGGCGGACTTTTCCGCGCTGTCGCAATCCGCCGGCTGGACGGTATATCTGCCCGCGTCCGGCGATGAAAGCAAGGGTGCCGCATGAACTGGAGCAGGATGAAAACAGCCGCCATCATAATGCTGGCGCTTACATGCGCGGGCATTTTCATAGCTATGACCGCGTACGAGCGCATGACGAACTATATACCGGCCTCGGCGATTGAAAACGCCGTCGACATCATGGCCGGGGTCGGCGTTATAATCCCGGACGGCGTCATACCGGATAAAAAGCCGGCGGCGCAGGTGTACGAGTGCGACATCGGCGACGACTACTACGGCAGCCTCGCGTCGGCGCTGACCGGAGCCGCCGTGCTGCGCGGCTACGCGACGCCGGACGGTTACATCGTCACGACGGAGGACGGCGGCCGCTTCGAATTTTCAAACACTCTCGGCATGGTATACACGTCGGGATTGATGCCCGATCTCGACGTTCCCGCGCCGGACGCCTTCGACGCACTTTCCGGCGAGACCGTTGCGTCCGCAAAGGTGCAGAAGCTCGCACTGAGGTTCATAAAGGCCGGAACCGGCCTTTTCGACGGCGGCAAGAGTTACACGCACCGCTACGAGGTGCGCGTGACCGAGTGTAAAATGAAGGACGGCGTATATTATGCGCGCTGCGTTCAATACCTCGACGGCCTGCGGATCGTCGGTGAGGGCTTCGTCTGCGCCGTCGCGGACGACATGATCGCGGGCGTAAACGGCGACGTGTGCTTCGCGCTGCCGACTGAAACGGTAGATTCGCAGCTTTACGACCAATTGAATATACTGTTGACTGAAAAGGAAAATTTCGCGAAAAATAGCGCGGAAGGCCTTATTATGCGCGAATTTTCCTTTTGTCGCTGCGTTTATATGAGCGCGGATATCAACAAAATAATAATAGTTCCGTGCTGGTATATAGGCTATAATGACGGCGGCGAACGCATCTATAACGCCGCCGATATGTCGCTATACACAACGAGATCGTGAAATTTCTCGGAAAGTATGTGCAAAATCACTATTAATGTTACGATAGTGAAAAATACGGATAATCCTCTTTCAATTTCCTTCACAATCTGTTATAATATTACAGCCGCCGAAAAAGGCGCATAAAAATAATAAATCTTCCGGAGTTTATATATATGGAAAAAATCGTAATATACGGCGGAGTTCCTCTCCGGGGATCCGTTGATATCAGCGGTATGAAAAACGCGGCGCTGCCGATAATTTTCTCCTGCATTCTTGTCAAGGATAAATGCACCATTGAGAATATACCGCTTGTCAGCGACGTCACATTTGCGCTCGAGATCCTGCGCGACATGGGCGCGGATATAAAGACGGTCTCGAAAAACTCAGTTCAGATAGACTGCACCAACGTTCGCTGGGGAACTTCGAATTACGAGCTTGTTCGCCAGATGCGCGCATCGTACTATCTTCTCGGAGCCGAGCTCGGCCGCTGGGGCAGGGCGCATGTCGGTTTCCCAGGCGGCTGCGATTTCGGCGACAGGCCGATCGACCAGCATATAAAGGGCTTCGAAGCGCTCGGCGGCATCGTTAACACCGAGAACGGCTATATAACCATAGATGCGCCGAACGGCATCCGCGGCAACAACGTGTTCTTCGACCTGTCGTCGGTCGGCGCGACGATCAATATCATGCTCGCTGCGGTGATGGCCGAGGGCACGACCACGATAGACAACGCAGCGCGCGAGCCGCACATCGTCGACCTCGCAAACTTCCTCAACACCTGCGGCGCCAACATAACCGGCGCAGGTACCGACATGATCAGGATCAAGGGCGTCAAGTCGCTTAAGGGCTGCACTTACGCGATAATCCCCGACATGATTGAAGCGGGGACGTATATGATCGCCGGCGCCGCCACGAAGGGCTGCGTCCGTGTCAACAACGTCATACCGAAGCACCTCGAATCCGTATCGGCCAAGCTGGTCGAGATGGGTATAACAGTCGAGGAGCTTGACGATGCGATTATTGTAAAATACGACGGCGAGCTCAATAAGACAAACGTCAAAACTCTGCCGTATCCCGGCTTCCCGACCGACATGCACCCTCAGATGAGCGTGCTTTTATGCCTTGCCAACGGCGTGAGCTATGTGTCGGAAGGCATATACGAGAACCGGTTCAGGTATGTCGACGAGCTACGCAGAATGGGCGCGTCGATAAAGGTCGACGGCCGCTCCGCCATAATCGAGGGCGGCGCGCCTCTTTCCGCGGCTAAAGTCAAAGCGGTCGACCTTCGCGCGGGCGTGGCGCTTGTGATAGCGGCGCTGACGGCGGAAGGAAGATCCGAGATAACGGACATCCATTATATCGAGCGCGGTTATGACGATATCGTCGGCAAGCTGCATACTCTCGGCGCCAACATAAAGAAGGAGTATGTCCCGGACTCAGGAAGCCTGCTCAAGGCAAACTGACGGGAGATTAATTAAACGCATTTATCACGGATGCTCATGCTGATATAATACAACGAGATGATATAGTTAATAAGCGGACAGTTGCGGCTGTCCGCATTTATTATATCTTAATAACTCTTATGTTATTTTATATACCAATTGCGGAACAAGCTTGAAAAGCTACGTATACTCGGATATAATATTCAAAATAAGCTAATTTATACCAGCGCGAAAAGCATGGCAAGATAAGTACCGCCGCAAACAATAATCACATACATAAAGGCGGACAGATATGAAAAAAATGATCTCCCGCATAAGGCAGACATACTTCGCTCCGACGCTCGAGCTTCGCGTCCAGCTGTTCAATGTCTTAGGCATGGTCAGCGCCTGTTTCTGCCTTGTAATCGCCGTTATAAACGCTTTTGCCGGAATCGGTATTGCGGGCGTGCTGGTGGATCTGGCGGCCGCGGCGTTCTGTGTGGGGCTTGTTGTCTATGCCAGCCGCAGCGGACGCGCGCAGCTTTGTCACATCATAACCATCACCGGTTGCTTTTTAATCCTATTTCCGTATCTCTTTTTTAAGATGGGCGGCTATAAAGGCGGAGTCCCCTGCTTTCTGATATTTGCCGTAGTGTTCACTGTGTTTATGATGGAGGGAACACTCGCGCTGATTTTCACCGCGCTTGAACTCACGGTTTACACGGGGATGTATTTTTACGCCTACCGTTATCCAGCAAGCGTCACCGTGTTCCCGGATGAAAAAGGACTGCTGGTCAGCAACCTGATGGATCTTTTGATCGTCGGCGTCGCGCTGGGCGCAACGATGTACGCGCAGGTCAGAGTGTACCGGCGGCAGCAGAGCGAGCTGGATGAGCAGAACGCCGTGCTTGCGCAAGTCAACCGCGCAAAGACCGAGTTTTTGGCAAACACATCCCATGAGATGCGCACGCCGCTCACCGTAATCTCCGTCAACGTACAGGCCGTTAACGGCATCCTGCAGCATATGAACGAGTCTGTGACTGATCCGGAGGTGACGGAGCTGCTCGCGGACGCGCAGGAAGAGGTCATGCAGCTGTCGCGTATGGTGGGCGGAATGCTGACCCTGGCGTCCGTCAGCGAGCGGACGGAAAAGAGCAGGGTCGACCTGACGGCGCTATACGGCGGCGTTTCGGATATGATGCGCCTGACGCTCTCGAAAAACGGAAACGCTCTTCAGGCGGAGATCGGCAAGAATCTGACCGTTTTCGGCGACGCCGACCTGCTTTCTCAGGTCGCGGTCAACCTGATTCAAAACGCGCACGCCCATACGGAAAACGGAACCATCGGCTTTACGGCAGGGCAGGACGCCGGCCAGGTAACCGTGACGGTGTCCGACAACGGCTCCGGCATCCCGCCCGAGCTTTTACCGCGCGTGTTCGAGCGCGGCGTTACCGATGGCGGCACCGGTTTGGGGCTGTTCTTATGTAAAACCGTTGCGGAGTCTCACGGCGGTAAAATATCGATTGCGAGCGAGCTTGGCAAAGGCACGACGGTGACTTTTACACTGCCGGCATATCAGGGACAGTACGGAGATGACGCGTCATGACGAATGATGATAAGCGCAAACTGCTTCTGCTTGTAGAGGACAACGAAAAAATCATGAACGGCAACCGGCGCCTTTTCGGTTTCGCCGGTTATGAGACCGTCGCCGCGCTGACGCTGGCCGAAGCCCGCGCCGCCATATCCGCAACCAGACCGGACGCGATACTGCTCGATATCATGCTCCCGGACGGCAGCGGACTCGACTTCATGCGGGAGCTGAGGGAGAGCGGCAGCGCCGGCATCCCGATCCTGCTTCTCACCGGCCTTACCACGCCGGAGGATGTGATAAAAGGGTTGACTGCCGGAGGCGACGACTACCTGACCAAACCATACGACTTTCCGATACTGCTTGCGAGGGTGGAAGCGCTGCTGCGGCGCGCACAGCGGGTGCCGGAGGTCATCAGCAGAGGACTTTTATCGCTTGATATCGCATCGGGTGTGGCTACGCTGAACGGAACGGATCTGCTTCTGAATAAAAAGGAATCGGCTCTGCTTCTCATATTCCTCCAAAACTCCGAACGCTACATCGACGCGGAGTACCTTTATGAAAAGATATGGCATGCGCCGATGACCGGCAGCACGCAGGCGCTGAAGTCGACCATCACACGGCTTCGCGCAAAGCTCGGCGGCAGCGGATGGAACATCGCGGCCTCAAGAGG
>DBRA01000008.1:26997-30111 GCA_002305445.1 Clostridiales bacterium UBA1380
AGCGTCGGCGCGCTTGACGGCGATACCTTCGGCATTACGCTCGAAAGCGGGAATACGATTTTACTCGAGCTTAAAGACAGAATCCGCGAACCGGCGTTTGCCGCACTAATTGAAAGCGGAAATTTCTACAAGCCGCGCACCGACGGAGTTGGAATTTACTGGCCGGGAGGGGTTTACATTACTTTGAAGGAGATTCTGGTTGCTTTGTTGTCGAGAGATGAAGACCGTCAGAGTAAGGCTAATGAATAGACGGACACGAGATCACGGACAGAAGGCATATTCTTAACATCAGAAAAGGGTACAGTTATGAGAAAATATCTGTTTTTATTAACCGCCGTATTAATGCTGTTCTGTGTGACCGCATGCGGCGTGAAGCTCACCTTTCCGCCCTCCGCGACACAGGGCGATGCAGCCGGTGAACCGTTAAGCGGCAAGACGGCTTCCGTATACATATATGCCGATTTTTCTGCAGGCAACCCCGAAACAGAAAAAAACAACTTGATCCGCAGTAAAACCGTCGACATGGTGTCGCCGCCGGACATTAAAGCGCTGGCTGACGCGCTTAGCGAATGGAGCGGGCTTGATTTTTCACTGGCGGACGCCCGCATCGACGGTAACCGCGCTTATGTCGACTGGTCGGCCGACAGCACGCTTGTCGCCGGTCTCGGCGAGCGCGTACAGAAAGAGGATTTCCGCTTCTATGATGCGGTAAGTCTCAACTGGTTTATGATGGACAGTCTCGCGCGCACCATAAAGGAGAACCTGCAGATAGAAGAGGTCTGTTACTCGATGGACGGCGGCAAAGAGCTTGCCTTTCAGAATCCGGATGACATGGCTGCTGCGGGACTGCCCTCACTGCCGACTGATCAACCCTATGAGGGGAGCGCGTTTTTCGCGAGCCATGCCGGTGAAAAGGGTAATGATACGGAAAATACCAACGTGCCCGGCGAAGGCACGGGCGATAAAACCGACGACGACGATCTGCCCTACTGGAACGGCATCAATTTCGGTCCGAACGTCGAATACGGCGAGGAGTACGCGCTCGGGGTCGATCGGGGCGACTACCCGAACGCCGCGGAAGGAGCAAAGCTGACCTTCGACGCCGTGAGGGAAGGCGGCAACGTTCCCGATTACAGCGACGGCACCAAGTATACCATCGTTCTTGTCGGTTTAGAGGATATCGAGGGCGAAGAATGTTATGTCTACCGGCTCGATCCCGACGAACCGACGGGAACGGCAGGCGCTGCTTATGCCTACGCCTATAAGAGCGGAAACGTCTATATGCAGGGTCAGGGCTCACAGTGGGTCATCGTTCACAATAACTAAAACAAACCAAATCATAAAATAACTAAATAAAAGTGAGACTGTCATGAAAAAAATCATATTTGCTCTTGCGACGACTGTTTTGCTCCTCGTCGCTGCCGCCTGTTCGGGCGCCGATGCCGAATGGGACGGAACCTTCTACAATTACCTCGACGATTCCCACGTTCTTGTTCTGACAATCGAGTACGACCAGGCGGGCCAAGGTTTTTACGGTACCGCCACGGAGATCATGACCGATAACGGAATCACAAGGATCGATGTGTCGCTGAGCGCGGGGCTGACAAAGGCAAATGTAGCCGAAGACGGCAGAGGCTACCGTTATACACTTAACGGCGACACCCTGACGGTCAAATATATAGATGACGACGAAAACATCGGCACCGACTTTTCGGGCAGATACACGCGCGGCGTGTCCATCGAGGAGGAGTTCGGCCTCGAGGCGGAGGACGATGACGCTCTCTATGACGACGATTTCTCCTCGGCTCCCGTCGCCATCGTAACAAGCGATTATTACTACAAAAACGGAACCGAAGGCGATATCAGCCTGTATTTCTATGACGACGACAAGGTCGACTTAACTTACCCGGACGCGGCGATTGAGACATATGATTACGAGCTCGACGGCCGCAGCGTCATATTTTATTATGACGGAGCGGAGGTGCTGACGCTCGTCATTATCGACCCATATACGCTTGATTTCGAGGCAGGCGGCTATCAGTTCATCATGCCCTGACGAATGCGTCCGATAAACTATTACCGTAATCTATAATATGTGCTGCATAAAAGGAGGGATCTGATTGAATAAGGCATTAAAAACGCTGACTGTATTATTCGCGTTTCTTATGATAGCGATAACGATTCCCCGGGCAAATCAATATGTGTCGGCCGCGTCGTCGGATTATGTGAAGGTTACGAAAGGCGACAGCTACAACAAGAACGGCAAGTTTTACATGGTTATCACCGTAGAGAACCTTCAAAAGGCAGTAGACATCGGCGGGCTTGTGCTCGGCGAGCAGCTGGCGATAAATGCGAGTGTTGTGAATTCATCCGGGAACAGGATCCAGTACTGGGACACATTGTCGTTGACCGCGGGAAAGAAAAAGACTTATAACTTCGGCATCGATTTTTCGGAGCTGCCATCCGGCACATATACGCTGAAGCTGCATATTAAGGCGATTCTGGCAGACGAATCGTGGGTGTGGACGTTCAACATAAATCATAAAGCGCCGAAATCCTCCATGAACTTCAAGTCGTATGAGACGTATTACGACGATAAAGGCAACTATATGCACAAGTTCAGAATCCAGTGCAGCAACATGAAGGAAAAGGCGCCGACCCTTAAGCTTTATAACGATTACGGCGACCTAGTCATCACGATACCGGGACAGAAAAGGAAGTCGAATAACGAAATAGCGTGGTTTGCTTGGAGCGGATATGCGGACGGCGTAAGATATGCGTCGGGCTGGTATACCGTCGTCGTCACATGTGACGGGAAAACCATTACTGATTCATATTATCTGGAAATATTGGAAAGAGCGCGAGGGTAATGAAGAAGTATTTATTATTTATACTTATCGCAGCCGTTGCCGCCGTTTTTCTCCCGGGCTGCGACGAAGCCGTATCGCCGCTGCAGACAGGCATGCCTCCTTCGGATGAGCCGGTATCGGAAGCGGTCGATACCGAAGATGCGGTCGATGCCGGAATATGGGAGACGGTCCACGGCAATTATACCCGAGAGAGTAATCAAAACGACGTGCTGGCGCTCAAGTACCTCTCGAACAGCTGCGTGCT
>DBRA01000008.1:30117-33789 GCA_002305445.1 Clostridiales bacterium UBA1380
CCGTTTACCGTCAGCTTTAAAATATCAGATGACGGGCAGCGTGTCACCGTGTCGCATACGGGCGACCTGAGCATATCGCCTGACGGCGAATATACCTTCGCGGATTCAAGTCTGGAGGTTTCTGACCTGTCCGCGAACGCGATAATCGAGCATCTGCCGACCGCCGCAACAAGCCTTAACAGCAATCTCGGCGCGTATACTATCCGCTACCCAGACGCGCTTGTCGCCGACTGGTTCTATCCTGTCGAAGCGGTGTTTGACGACAGCGGCGCGGTTCTGGCAAAGTTCGTTGTCGCCAAAGATTTAAGCGCGGTATTCCGCGCGGACGACGACATCGAGCCTGTTCTGATATTCGGGTCGGCGCAGCCCATGATGGACGCCGCGACCGACGGCCTGCGGCAGTCCGGCGGGGAGGATTCCGCGGACGACGAAAGCGCCGGAACACCGCTTGTCGAACCGGCTCCGGTTGTTTCAGCGGCGCTTGATGGCGGCGTGGTGATGTCTGTCGGCGCGTCAAGCCGGCTGACAGCGTCTTTGCCGTGGGAGCTGTCCTACTCAATAACGGCGCAGTCGAGCGACGGCGCGGTTGTCGCAGTGGACGCGGATGGTGTCGTAACGGCGCTTGCTCCGGGAGAGGCGACGATCTCCGGGACAATCACCGTTGAAGACGGAGTGAAGGATTTTTCAATCGACATCACTGTCTCCGACGAGCTGGCTGAGGAGGCCGAAGCGTGAGAAGACGGACAATAAGTCTGCGCCATTAAAAAGGAAATATACAACTGCGCAGGGCGGCGTCGAACGCTCCGCCGAATACGTCGACGGTTCGCTCCATATATCGGGTATCGGCGGGTCGTTTTCCAGAAGTTAAGAACAGCCGTAAGCGCGAAGACTGCAAGTTTGCAGCCTTCGCGCTCTTTTTGTTAAAGTTAAAACAATGTGGATTATATTGCCATCCCTTCCAATATTGTGCAATATGATGAAAAAATTATTAAGTCAAATAACAAATATATGACATATGCACAATATTTGTTGCGTATGGATTTTTCATGTGATATTATGTTCCCGTCGCAGGAAGTCGGAAAGGTATCCGGCTTCCGCCACAGAAAAATTTACGGGAGGTTACCAAACCACATGAAAGTTTCGCAGAAACTGTTGGCATTAGTGCTTGCCACGCTGATGATCTTCGGCGCTGTCGCTGCCGTATCGGCGAGAAGCTACGATGATGTTAAGGCGGACAGCCAGTTCGCCGAACAGATCGATACGCTGTCCGATATAGGCGTGATCAAGGGCACGTCCGCCAACGAATTCTCGCCTGACAAAAACGTCACGCGCGAGCAGATGGCAATGCTGCTGTTCCGACTCATGCTCAACAAAGCTGACGGCGGCACGCTCAACACATCCCGCTTCACCGACCTTTACGACGACACCTACAACGGCGTCATCTCGTGGGCGGCCGGCGCCGGTTACATACTCGGAACGAGCGCCACTACGTTCGAGCCGAAGGCCGGTATCACGCTGCAGGATGCCATGACGATGCTCGTCCGCGCTCTCGGCCAGTCGTCCGACAAGATGAACGCCGGTTATCCCTGGACCTACATCGACGCCGCGATCAAGCTCGGTCTTGACAGAGGCCTCGAGAACATCTCCTACACCGAGACGCTCACCCGCGCCGAAACCGCAGCGATCGTCTACAACGCTCTGACCGCTGACTACCTCGTACAGCGCACGCTCGCAAACGGCGTGATCATCTACGAGAACTCCACGATAATCGAAGAGGTCTTCGGTTACAAGATGGATGAAGCCACCCTCACCGCGACCAACAACTTCGCGCTGACCGGCAACACCGTAGTCAAGACCGGTTACGTCACCCTCACGCTCGAGGGCGGCAAGACCATGACCGTCAAAGCTTCCGATATGGGTCTTGAGAACGCCGACGCAATGCTCGGCCGCACCTTCAAGCTCATCTGGACGTTTGACTCCGCAAAGAACGCGAAGGTTCTCTCCGCCGTTCTGACCGGCTCCACCGCTTCCGTTGAGAAGATTGCAGTCGGCGCCGAAAACAAGTACGTCGAAATCGACGGCGTCCGCTACAACGTCGTTGAGACTCTGAGCGACACGCTCACCACCAACGACAACGAAATCCTCGCTTACGCTTTCGAAAACAGCTCCAAGCTGACCCAGCTCAAGAACAACGCCGAGCTGTCCGCCCGCCTCGGTTTCTGGACCGCGGAAGTTATCACCGCCGAAGGCGACGACACCGCTTCCGTTATCATCATCAAGAACTACAAGCTCGGTAAGCTGAACGTCACCGAGGACGGCAAGATCAACCTCGCCGACAACAAGACCGAAGCCGACCTCACCGGCGGATTTGTAAACGAAGACAAGGCCGAAAACGGCGACTATGTCCTCTACAACTACAACTCCTCCGCTAAGTCCCTCGAGATCGACCGTGTCCTCGACATCGTCGCCGGCACTGTCGCCCGCATCACCAACACCACCGCCAAGATCGGCGAAACCGTTTACAACCTTGGCAACGAAAAGGCCGGCATCACTGCCGAGTCCGTCAGAAAGTCCCTGACCATCGGCAAGAACACCACCGTCGTTGTCTGCGATGACGCGATCGTCGCGGTCGTCAACGCCGTGGAAGTCACCGCCGCTTCGCAGTACCTTGTAACCAAGTCCGCCGCGCAGCCCGTCTTCACCGACGGCGAGTTCCGTTATGTCGTAGCCGCCATTGTCGAAGGCAAGACGCAGAACATCTTCGTCACCTCCTCCAATGTCCGCGCCAACAACGTCTACCGCTACGTCAAGACCGGCGAGACCTACACTCTCATCGCTCCTGTTGTGGTTGACGGAACCATCGCATCCGGCAAAAACGCTTTCGTCCAGAATGACGGCACCGTAAACGAGATCGCCGCAATCATCGAGAGCGCTTCCCGCACAACCATCACTTCCTTCTCCGGCGCGTTCTACACTCTTGACAACGGCAACGCCGAAGCTCTTACCTCCGCCGCTGTCTGGACCGATTTCCGCTTCGTAACCGATGCGAATACCGTCATCATCGTCGGCACGCCTAACGGTGAAATGATCAAGACCGGTGCCTACTCTTCCACCATCACCATCGAAAGAGGCGCGAAAGTTGTCGCCGTCTTCAACAACGAAGCCGGTTCCGTTGAGACTCTCCGTTATCTGTACATCAGCAACGGCTCTCTCGGCTCCTATGACGCTTCTTCTCAGAGCGTCCGCATCCTCTCCCTTGACGGCTTCACCTTCATCGACGGCAAGGCCTTCGCTGAATACAGCGTATTCAACTACGGCACCGGCGCTGTCGAGACCAAGTACTCGCTTGTCGGCACCCTTGTCATCGGCAAGACCTACCGCACCGGCAATGACGGCACGATTATCGCTGTCGAAGACAATGCCGTTATCACCGGCTTCGTAACCGGTTATACCTCCAGCACGATAACTGTCGGCAACAGAACCTACAAGCTCGCTTCCGACTGCAAGATCGTCGCCGTTGACTCCGCTAACAACGCTTCCGCGAAGGCTGTCTCCGACGCCTACATGAGAAACGTCAGCTTCATCGTCTCCGGCAACTCCGTCAAAGCTATCCTCCTCGGCGCTCAGCCGACCTTCACGGCCGCTTTCGCCGACGGCAAGGTAACCGTCACC
>DBRA01000008.1:33795-40864 GCA_002305445.1 Clostridiales bacterium UBA1380
GCGCTCGTCTTCGCGACCGAGACCGCGCTTGAGGCCGGCGAATACACCCTGACCTTCACCTTCGGCGGCAGAAGCTTCAGCGCTTCTTTCGAAATCGCCGCTGAGTAATCAAAGCAATAAAAAAACGGGAGCGTACGCTCCCGTTTTTTTACGCTTGCGGTTTGCCGTAGCCCTGCAGCGTCAGCCATTTCTGGCACAGCGCCGGCCACTGGCCGACGTCGGGCAGTCCCGTTGCGAGCCCGAGCCCGTGATAACCGTGCGGGAAGATATGCATCTCAAACGGCACGCCGTGTTCGGCCAGCGCCCTCGCCAGCATGAGGCTGTTTTCAACCGGCACGCAGCCGTCGTCCGCGGTGTGCCAGATGAACGCCGGCGGCGTGTCGCGCGTGACGTTGAGTTCGGCGGAAAAACGGCGCACGAGCGCAAGATCGTCGCCCTTGTCGCCGAGAAGCGAATAGCGCGATCCGCAGTGCTCGTAAGAGATGAAGCTGACGACCGCGTAACAGGGGATGAATGCGTCCGGGCGCGACGACAGGCGATCTATCGGGTCGTCGGCGTCCGGATTTCCGTCCGTATATAGCGTCGCGGCGGAGCAGGTGAGGTTTCCGCCCGCGGAAAAGCCGAGAATCGCTACCTTTTCGTAACCGAACGAGCGCACAAGGCGTATGGCGCGCAGCGCGTCGGTGAGCGGTGCGTCGTACGGGCACGGGCGCACCCTGTAATCGAGCGTGAACGCCGATATGCCCGCCTGATTGAGCATCTCGGATATCGGGTCGCCCTCGTGCTGCGCCTTCATGCAGTACCCGCCGCCGGGACAGACGACGACGGCCCCGCGGCTGCCTTCGACAGGGAACGCCTTTATTGACGGCTGCGCCTGACCGCCGCACTCGTCCGTATACGGTGCCTTATCTTTCCAGAGGTAAATGATATCGCCCTTATTCATGGTTAGTATGTACTCCTTTAATAGGCGTGTTAACTGTCTATTAATGATACCACGCGGCGCGGTGATTTTCAACAAAAATAATAATAGAAGACACTTTAAAAATTACTTTAAAAACTCTTGACATATGGGGTTTGATTTAGTATAATATATGACGCTGGCGCTCGACCGGAGATGCGCGAGAGTGGCGGAACTGGCAGACGCGCACGTTTGAGGGGCGTGTGGTTCACACCGTACGGGTTCAAGTCCCGTTTCTCGCATTCGGCAACGGCAAAAGCAAAAAGGCTGTACCTAAAACGGTACGGTCTTTTTTGTTGTGTTTACCGGGATTTTAAAAGCACTCGCGCACGTACCGGGTTAAATTTTATAGTAACTGCATTATACACTCAACAAAATAAATGCATCATGAAATGCATCATGAAACAAAGATACTATTAACTTTTATTTACAGTCGTGTTATACTATAAAATAAATTGATGTATTTTCCGGGTATTTTTATGCCTAATCAAAAACTCATTATAATAAGCGGGTCTCCGTGCGTCGGCAAAACAACCGCGGCGGATCTGCTGTTTCAATCCTATGAGAACAGCGCTTTTCTCGACGGAGACTGGTGCTGGTGCGTAAATCCGTTTTCGATAAGCGACCCGCGCCTGCGCAACAGCGACAAGAGCATGTCGTTCGTGCTTTCGAATTACCTGAACTCCGGTTTCGATTATGTGGTTTTTTCTTCGGTCGTGGCCATGTATGAGTCGATACGGGAATCGATATTAAAAGGCATCACGGCCGATAATTTCGAAACCGTCGGCTTTACGCTGACCTGCTCGGAGGAAACGCTCGCCTCGCGCCATAAAAGCCGCGGCGATAAAAACGAGGTTTCATACCACTGGCTCAGGCTGCCGCCGTATCCGGGCGATAACGTCATTAACACCGACGGCAAGACGCCGGAGCAGGTCGCCGGTGAAATGAAGATGATAATAGACGCTGCTGATATGACCGTGGCAAAAAGTCCTATGCAATAATCGGTATCTGTTGACAGTACGTCGCCCCTCAACGTCTCAAGACCGCCCTCGCGGGCGGCCTTTCTTTTAATCCGCGATATCACAAAGCGTTCGCTTTTATTAAGCAAGTGTTAACATTATTGTTGACAAATAGTTGCGAATAGTATAATATCTATTTATCAACACTCGTTACAAATGTTCTTGCGAAAGGATTCGACATTTATGAAGCGTATACTGACGCTCGCGCTTGCGCTTGCGATGCTGCTTCCCACCATAGCCTGCAGCACGCAGACAACACCGGAAGACACCGCAGCCGCAACGGATCAAGCTGCAATAACAACCGAGCTTGACACATCAGGCTGGTCGGAGGCGCAGCTCCGCGCGCTCATCCCGGACAATCTCCCCGCGCGCGACTTCAACAGCCGGCCGTACCGTATAGCATCCGAAGCCGAGAAATCGTACGAGATAATATCTGAGGAGCTGAACGGCGAGGTCACTAACGACTCCATATACAACCGCAACCTTTTGATAGAAGACCGTTTTAAAGTTAAGCTCGAGAACGTAGTCGTCACCGACGCGCACGCTCATGTGAACACGACAGTGACGGCCGGCGACAACGCGTACGAGGTCGTCGGCTTTAAGGCGTGGCTGACGAGCACGCCTGTTATGGCGCGGTCCCTGCTTAACTGGTACGACATCCCGTACACCGATTTTACGCGGCCGTGGTATTACAAGGACACGAACGACGGCGCGACCATCAACGGCAGACTTTTCAACGCGACCTGTTCGCTCGGCATCACGACGCTTCTGTACACATACTCGATATTCTTCAACACGCGCATCTGCACCGATTTCGGATACGACCCGGCGACGCTTTACAACCTTGTTTATAATAATGAATGGGTTTACGATAAGTTCTACTCGATTGTCTCGACGATCAGCGTCGATTTAAACGGCGACTCCAGAATAAACACAAAGGACGTTTTGGGTTATGCGTGCGGAAACTCGCATCCGTTGGACGTGTGGCTCGCGGCTTTTGACATCGACATTATGCAGCGAAACGAGGAAGGTTCGATCGTTCCTGTGCTCATCACCGAAAAGACACTGGCGGCGTTTGATAAAATATCCGATCTTACATTCAATACGCCATCTTGTTATTTATTCACATCGGAATATCAGGAGTTCAAACTTTTCGCTAACGCCCATGTCGCGCTCTGTCCGTCGCCGTTTCGCATTGCTTTCAGCGAGCTTCGCGATATGGAGGACACCTACGGAGTCCTTCCTTATCCGAAATGGGATGCGCAGCAGGATAAATATCGTTCGCACATATATGATCAGTACAGTGTTTTCGCGGTTCCGAAATCTGTGCCCGAGGACGACTGGGAGTTTGTCGGCATAATATTCGAGGCGCTCAACGCCGAAAGCTATAAGAGCGTCTACCCGGCATATTACGACGTCGCGCTTAAAAACAAGTACTCGGAGGACGAGGACACGGCGAACATGATCGACATTATCAACGCGGGCGCGGGTATGGAGTTCTCGTTCATGTTCTCGGGCAGCACGTCGAATCTCAGCTTCCTTTTCCGAGACTCAATACTTGCCAAGGTTTCGCTTGCGACGAAGTATAAAACCATAGAAAAAGTCGTAAACAAATCGATCGCCAAGCTGTATACCTATTACGAGGACTGATCGGATTATTTAATTGCTTCATATGCGCTTAAAAAATAAAGGCAATACCCCATATGGGGTATTGCCTTTGTGCTTATATCGGTCAACCGGCGGGCGAAAGCAAAAACGCGCTCCGGCGGGTTTGACCGAAGCGCATTTGATTATACTTTGGCGTTGAGCTTCTTTGTATAGCGGCTCTTATGGCGCGCGGCGGCATTCTTGTGCATAATGCCGCGGCTGACAGCCTGATCGATTTTCTTGATGGTGTCTTTGTAAACGGCTTCGGCGGCAGCCTTATCCAGCGTATCGATCGCAGTGTTGAACTTCTTTATCTGTGTCTTCAGAGCGGACTTGTACATCTTGTTCCGAAGTGTCTTGACGGCGATCACTTTTACGCGCTTCTTCGCAGATTTAATGTTCGGCAATTCCTCTATCACCTCCTGTGTCATAATCGGGTCGCAATGCAGCGCCTGAGAGGGGACGCCGACATTCATCTTCCATACGAATAATTATAATACCATATCGAGGTGAAAAAATCAATAGTCTGCTGTGTTCTTTTATAAATAAAAAAATCCGTTCCGCAAAATTAACGAAATATTTACAATTAAATTTTCCGTAAATCTTCTTCGGTAAATTTAAAAACTTTTCGGATTTCGCTAATAAAATCCAGCGATTTCTTGACATGCGGGCTGAAAAGTATTATAATTGTAGACTGCATGAACTTTGCCTTGTCGGCGCGGCATGACTTATGCTGCCGCCGCCGGCTTTTATCAACGTTAAAATTCCGTCCGCGCGGAGCGCGTTAAATAAGGAAACGGAGTGATCATTCAAGAATGATTAAGGAGCAGAAGCTTGGCAAGACTACGCGCATGAGCTTCTCGAAAATCGACGAGGCGCTCGAAATGCCGAACCTCATCGAGGTACAGAAAAAGTCTTATAAATGGTTCCTCGAGGAGGGCCTCATGGAGGTTCTCCGCGATGTGTCGCCCATAACCGACTACTCGGGCAACCTGTTTATAGACTTTGTTTCGTACTCGATCGACTCGACGCCGAAGTATTCTGTCGAGGAGTGTAAGGAGCGCGATGCGAACTACGCTGCGCCGCTCAAAGTAGACGTCCGCCTGTCCAACAAGGAGACGGGCGAGGTGAAGCAGTCGGATATATTCATGGGCGATTTCCCGCTCATGACCGAGAACGGCACGTTCGTCATCAACGGTGCCGAACGCGTCATCGTCAGCCAGATTACCCGTTCGCCCGGCATATATTACAGCACGGTCCTTGACAAATCGAACAAACTGACCTATACCGCCACAGTTATCCCGTACCGCGGCGCATGGCTTGAATACGAGACCGACGCGAACGACGTCTTCTATGTGCGCATAGATAAAAACCGCAAGCTTCCGATCACGATACTTATCCGCGCGCTCGGCGTTCAGACGCCCGAAGAGATCGCAGAGATGTTCGGCGAGGATATCAAATTCACCGCCACGTTCGAGAAGGATGAGTGCGAAACGCTCGCCATTCAGAACAAGACGTCGATCCAGGACGAGGCGCTTAAGGAAATCTACAAGAAGCTGCGTCCGGGCGAGCCGGCCATCGTCGAAAGCGCGCAGATACTCATAAGCAATCTGTTCTTCGACCCGAAGCGCTACGACCTCGCCGCCGTCGGACGTTATAAATACGACAAAAAGCTGTCGCTCTCTCCCCGCATCAAGGGGAGAAGGCTTTCGCGACCGCTCGCAAGTCCGCTCACGGGCGAGCTGCTCTTCGAAGCCGACCACGTCCTCACAGCGGACGAGGCGCTCGAGGTCGAGCACAACGGCGTCACCGACGTCTGGGTCTACGACGAAGCCGGAGTCGAGGTCAAGGTCTTCTCGAACGGCGCCGTCGACCCGTACTATATTCTCGGCTATGACCTGAAGGACTGCGGCGTCAGCGAAAAGTGCCGCCTGCCGATACTGCTCGAGATCATGGAAGAGGCGGGCGGCGATCCCGACGCTGTCAAATCGCTTGCGCGCCGCCGAATCGCCGATCTCTGCCCGAAGCACATCACGCGCGAGGATATATTCTCGTCCATCAACTACCTCGTCTGCCTGAGCCACAATATCGGCTCCGTCGACGATATCGACCACCTCGGCAACCGCCGCCTGCGCTCCGTCGGCGAGCTGCTTCAGAACCAGCTCCGCATCGGCCTTTCGCGCATGGATAAAATAGTCAAGGAGAGAATGACCGTTCAGGACAACGAGTCTCTCACTCCGCAGACGCTGATCAACATCCGCCCGGTCGTCACGGCGATCCGCGAGTTCTTCGGAAGCTCCCCGCTTTCGCAGTTCATGGATCAGACCAACCCCCTGGCCGAGTTGACGCATAAGCGCCGCATATCGGCGCTCGGCCCCGGCGGTCTTTCCCGCGACCGCGCGAGCTTCGAGGTTCGCGACGTCCACTATACGCATTACGGCCGCATGTGCCCGATAGAGACGCCCGAAGGCCCGAACATCGGTCTTATCTCGTACCTCGCGACATACGCGCGCATCAACGAGTACGGCTTCATCGAAGCCCCGTACCGCCGCGTCGACAAGGCGACGGGACAGGTCACGGACGAGATCGTCTACATGACGGCCGACGTCGAAGACAACTACATCGTCGCGCAGGCGAACGAACCGCTCGACGAGAACAACCACTTCATGCGCAAGCGCGTCACAGCGCGCGAAAAGGCGGAGATCATCGAAGTCGAGCCCGACAGGGTCGATTTCATGGACGTATCGCCCAAGATGGTCGTTTCGGTCGCGACGGCTATGATTCCATTCCTCGAAAACGACGACAACTCCCGCGCTCTCATGGGCTCCAACATGCAGAAGCAGGCCGTTCCGCTGCTCATTACGGAGACGCCGATTGTCGGTACCGGCATGGAGTACAAGGCCGCTATGGACTCCGGCGTCGTCGTGCTTGCGAAGCACGCCGGCACAGTCGTCAGCGTCTGTGCGGAAGAGATCGTCGTCCGCCGCGACGACAACGGCCAGAACGACGTATACAGGCTTATTAAATTCAAACGCTCCAACCAGGGCACATGCATCAACCAGCGCCCGATCGTCAATCAGGGCGACCATGTCGAAGCGCGCGACGTGCTGGCCGACGGTCCGTCGACCGACCACGGCGAGATCGCGCTCGGCAAGAACGTGCTTATCGGATTCATGTCGTGGGAAGGCTACAACTACGAGGACGCCGTCCTTTTAAACGAGCGCCTCGTCCGCGACGACGTATACACGTCGATACACATCGAAGAGTACAGCCACGAAGCGAGAGACACGAAGCTGGGGCCGGAGGAGATCACGCGCGAAATACCGAACGTCGGCGAGGACGCGCTGAAGGATCTCACGATGGACGGCATCGTGCGCAAGGGCACCGAGGTACGCGCCGGCGATATCCTCGTCGGTAAGGTCACGCCCAAGGGCGAGACCGAGCT
>DBRA01000041.1:0-2812 GCA_002305445.1 Clostridiales bacterium UBA1380
ACGGCGTCGATCTCGTCGATGAATATAATGGACGCGGGGTTCTTTTTAGCGGTGTCGAAAAGGTCGCGGACGCGGCTCGCGCCGACGCCTACGTACATCTCGACGAAGTCCGAGCCGGAGATGGAGTAGAACGGCACGCCCGCCTCGCCGGCGACGGCCTTTGCGAGCAGCGTCTTACCGGTTCCGGGAGGGCCGACGAGCAGCACGCCGTGTGGTATGCGCGCTCCGAGCTTCATGAAGCGCTGCGGGTTGCGCAAAAACTCTACGACCTCCTGCAGCTCCTCTTTTTCCTCGTCCGCGCCGGCGACGTCGGAGAAATACACCTTTTTCTTCTCGTTCGAGCCCATCTTGGCGCGCGCGCGGCCGAAGGAGTTTATCTTGCCGGCGCCGCCGCGGCTGGTCGCCTGGTTCATGACGTAGATCCAGAGCACGACGACAAGCACCAGAACGATCGCATACGGCACGAGCGAGACCCACCACGGCACTTCCATCGGCGCGGGCACGTCGTAGTACTCGATGATGCCGGCGTCGAACTGCTCCTCGATCAGGTCGCCCAGATCGTAGTAGAACAGGCTGATGTCGCGCAGGTGGTATGTCACATACGCTTCGCCCTCCGAGCCGTCGGGCATCGCGGAGCGCACGACAAGCTCAAGCGTATCGTCCTCGTCGACGACGAAGCGCTTGACCTGTTCGTTTTTGAAATACGACACAATGTCGGAATAATATACCTGCTCCGTCTGGACGTTACGGAACATGAACGAAGCGATCAGTATTATAACGCCGATCAGAACGGCGTAAAACAAGATCACCTTTGCGCTTGATTTCATTCGCTGTCCTCTTTAAAAATTTTGTTGCGTCTTTGCGCGCTTTTATCTGTATACGGAGGGTTTGAGGACTCCGATATAGGGCAGGTGCCTGTACCGCTCGTCGTAGTCGAGCCCGTAGCCGACGACGAACTCGTCCGGTATCGCCGCTCCGATGTAGTCGGGTTTGAATTCCACGACGCGGCGGCTCGGCTTGTCGAGCAGCACGCAGACGCGGACGCTGTGCGCCCCCCTGTCGGCGAGGTTGTCGCGTATTGCCGCGAGCGTGCGTCCGCTGTCGAGGATGTCCTCGACGACGAGCACGTCCGCGTCCTTTATATCGCCGCAGTTGAGCTCGAACACGACCGTGCCGGAAGACGTTGTGCCGCCGCCGTAGCTTCTCGCGCGTATGAAGTCAAACTCGACCGGATGCGACAGCTTTCGCGCGAGGTCCGCGAGAAAAATAAAGCTGCCTTTCAGTATTCCGACGAGTATCAGCTTGCGCTTCGTGGGGTAGTCGCGGTCAATCTTCGCTGCGAGCCGCGTCGTCAGCTCGTCAAGCTCCTCCGCGGTGAGCAACACTTTTTCTATATCATCTGCCACTGACATTTCTTATATCGGACGCCTTTCTTAAAGTCTGTAATTTTTACGCATTGTCTATATAAAACGGCGATAATCCGTCCGGCGTTTATATTAAACGACATGCAAAAGGAGCGCCGCGCTTATTTTATCTTCTCCCGCGCAGCGGCTCCGCATACGCGGCGCGGCTCCGCCGCGCGAAATCTCAATCAACCGGCGCGGTTTAAACCGGCGCGGTTTCGCATACGGGGTATGTATGCGCGGCGCGTCCGCGTTTCGCGCACACCGCGCCGTTTACCGAAGGTAAACCGTTGCCAAAGGTAAACCGTTACCGAAGGCAAACCGTTGCAGAAGGTAAACCGTTACCGCAGATACACCGTCGCTTCGAGCGTTCTTTCGCCCTCAGCGGGCGACATTCCGTCGCGCACGGGAAAGCCCGGTATCCAGATTATCCCGTCGTCGTCGCATAAAAACGGCAGCGCGTCGCGCTCCCACACGGGCACTCCGTATTCGCCGAGCAGCTTTTTAACCTTGCGGTTAACGCCGCACAGCGCGTAGCGGTCGCCGGGACGCCTTGATCGCGCAAAAAGGTTACCTCTTATTCTATCAAAGGCCAGGTTTGCTTTTATAGATTTTTTGTAAATAATTTCGTTCGTTCGCTTGATTTTTTCCGTGCCGTCGGGGTTTTCGGGCGATTTTCCGTCGGTTTCTACGCCGTCCCCCATGCGCAGCTCGATATCGAAGTTGTCGAAGCGCGAGAGCCCGAGCGAAAGCGGGTGCTCGAACGGCCCCTTCTCACCCGTCAGGCGGTTGTACTCCTCCTCGGTCAGAAACGACGCGTCTGTTTTGGTCATGACGAAGCGGATGCGGCCGGGAAGGTCGAGCCGCGAACCGGTCTCGCCCTCGGACAGCAGCGCCATGACAGAGCGCACGTGCTCGTAGCCGAGGCTGCCGCGCCCCTCGCCGCACGCCTCGCGGTACAGCGTCATCAGCACGCGCGAGCGCACGGCCGGGTGAAGCCGCGCGAGCGCTTCGCGCGGCGCGCTCGAGCCGGTCGCGTATTCGGCGCAGAAGTCGCGCGCCAAGCCGCGCAGGCACGCGTCGTCGTCGCGCATGATCGAGCAGAGGCGGCTGATCGCCTCCACCGGCGACGGGTTTATGCGGTAAAGGCGCGGCACGATCTCCGCGCGGATGTAGTTGCGCGTGTAGTCTGTGTCGGCGTTCGTCGAGTCGGTGACGTATTCGACGCCTTCGGCGACGCAGTAGGCGAGCAGCTCGCTCTTTGTCGTGTAGATGAGCGGGCGGATGATCCTGTGGCGCTTTCCGCGGACGGGCGGTATGCCCGCGAGCCCGCGCGTGCCCGAGCCGCGGAGCAGGTTGAAGATGACGGTTTCGGCGTTGTCGTCGGCGTTGTGCGCCGTCGCGATGAC
>DBRA01000041.1:2904-3359 GCA_002305445.1 Clostridiales bacterium UBA1380
CCCCTTATGCCGTGGTTGAGGTGCGCGGCCGTGACGCGGACGCCGCGCTTGCATAAATAATGCAGCAGCGCCGATGAATCCGGTCCGCCGGAATAGCCGACGAGCACGCCGTGATCGAGCGGCATCTCGAAATCGGCGACGGCGGCGTCGATTTTATCTTCAACCTGTCGCGCGATGGATTTATCCACGTTTGTTTTATCCTTTCAAAGGGTTATTTATCCGCCGTATCGTGCCGGCATTTTCGGCGGCGTGCCGCCGCGGAAGATGTAGATGCATAAGTCGTGCTTATGTCACCGTGCGGAGTTGTCTGACCAAGCCGCTCGGGATGCGTTTTACCGCGCGAGCGCGAACTTGAGCAGCACGAGCGCGCCGAGCGCGATCCTGTACCAGCCGAACGACGAGAAGCTGTGCTTTTTCACGAATCCGACAAGGAACCGTATCGCCGCGCACGACAC
>DBRA01000041.1:3374-4433 GCA_002305445.1 Clostridiales bacterium UBA1380
GCTCGCTCCGAACATGACCGGAATCGCCAAGAAGAACGAGAACTCGGCGGCGGCGGGGCGGCTCATGCCGCACAGCATTCCTCCGATGACGGTGGAGCCGGAGCGCGACGTTCCGGGGACGAGCGACAGCACCTGGAAGCAGCCGACGATGAACGCTTCCCTGAACGTTATCGCTTCGGCAGTCGCCGCCTCGCGTACGGGCGGGCGCTTCTTCCGCCACAGCTCGATTATAATGAACGCGGCGCCGTATATGATAAGCGCGGCGGCGACCGTTATCGAGTTATAGAAATGCTCGTCGAACCAGTCGTCGAACAGCACACCCAGCACGCCCGCGGGGACGCAGGCGACAAGTATCTTCGCCCAGAGGAGCCAGCGCGAGCGCCGCTCCGGCTTAGTCGCGGACGGCATGAACGGCACGAGCCGCGTGAAGTACAAGACGACCACGGCCAGTATCGAGCCGAGCTGGATCAGCACGCGGAACATCTCCATGAAGTTGCCGGAGACGCCGGGCGCTATGTAGTCCTCGAGCAGCAGCATGTGCCCCGTGCTCGAGACCGGCAGCCACTCGGTTATCCCCTGAACTACGCCGTACAGCGCGGCCTTTAGAAGATCTATGAACATAGACGTAACCCCGGAGCGCTTATACGCCCGGCTCCTTATATATAATCGTAGCTATATTGAACTGCCGGCGGAGCGCAGCATGTCGCCCTCAGCCACGGCGTACGGCGTGCGCAGCGCAAATGTCATCGCGGCGTGGCGCGTGTCGTCGATCGGCTCGCCGTCCGCGCCGTAAAGCTCTTCCGCGACGAAGGCGCGGCCGGTCATGCCGGGCGAGAGCAGCTCGACCGTGTCGCCGCGCAGAAACTTGCCGCGCTGGACAAATCGGGCGAGCCCGCCCGGCGCGCTGTCCGCGACGGCGACGGCGAGATACGCGCGCTCCCTGATATAGCCGGGCTGCGTGACGATGTTCGGCACGCGCTCGGGCGCGTCATAAAAAAAGCCCGTCGAATATTCGCGATGGCTCACGGTGTCGAGCTCTCCGTGCAGCTCCGGCGGCAC
>DBRA01000041.1:4538-4912 GCA_002305445.1 Clostridiales bacterium UBA1380
TCGCCGTTGTGCTGCTCCGCCGTGAACGGCTCATTCGGGCGCTTCTCCTCGGTCAGCTCGACCGCGGTGTAGTTCCAGCGGCACGGCTGCGTGCAGCGGCCCGCGTTCGCGTCGCGCTCCGCTCCGGCGAGCGCGTTCGACAGGATGCATCTCCCGCTGTACGCGACGCACATCGAGCCGTGGCAGAAGACCTCGAGCTCCAGCTCGCGCGGCGTATTCGCGCGTATTTCCGCGATCTCGTCAAGCGAACACTCGCGCGCGAGGACTATTCGCTGCGCGCCGAGGCGCATATACGCGAGCGCGGCGGGCGCGCTGCGCACGCTCGCCTGCGTCGACACATGCACGGCGAGATGCGGCGCGACTTTTTTCACAAG
>DBRA01000041.1:4978-7256 GCA_002305445.1 Clostridiales bacterium UBA1380
ACGCCGTGCGAATGCGCGTACGCGACCGCTTCGGCGATGTCGCTCTCGGCGAAGGATCCGGCGGCCGCGCGCATCCCGAAGCGTTCGCACGCGAGATAGACCGCGTCCGCTCCGAAGCGCACCGCCGCGCGCAGCTTTTCGGGCGAACCCGCGGGCGAAAGCAGCTCCATTTGTCCCCCTCCGTCGACTACAATAATATAATATAATACCTCTGCCTGCCGTATATGTCAAGCATACACCTCTGATATATTTCGCTGTTTTGTCGTTATATTGCTATAAAATGTATTTTTAATATTTGTCACAACGTATAATGTCTTTTATTTACGCCGTTTATTGATATGATTACAAACATAATGTTTATACATTATTTTGCTTATTTGACTATTTTTTATGGTTATGAAAAATATTTTGATTTACATGTAACGTTGCACTTTTCTGTTATCAGTCCGAAAACAGACGGTAAATCAATATAGAGTGGTTAATCTGCGCAAATATTTTAAATCGGAACAATAATGCGCTGTAAAAAATATGTTATAATACGGCCATATTTAATATTAATAATCATCAATTTTAATGGAGGAACGTGATGACGCATCGGATCTCTCGAGCCAGGTCGGAACCACCTACGCTGTACAGCCTTACCGTCTCAGACTACAGTTATGGCAAGTGGCGCTGCTGTTTATCTATTATAAAAGGTGATAAAAAGCAGGAGTTTACATTCGGGATAAGAGACATCGAAACCCTCTGCAGACTCTTCTCGGCCGTGACAAAAGGGCGCGTCCGCCCGGACGACTTCGCCGATGCGGCCGACGAACTTCTCGCCCGCGAATACGGCGAGTTTTCCTGACCGGACAGTATTGACAAATATATAACCGACATCGAAAACGCCGCTTGCATCTGACACAAAGCGCAGTTTATATAAATTGCGCTTTTTTGTTTTGCGCGGCCTGTAAAACGGCAATAAAAGTAAATTCAAAAGCATGATTTATCATTGTCATTCGGCGCAAACGGTGCTATTATAAAGTCAAGGCAGCATAAGCATCGGCACATTAATGCTTTTGACAGGGAGATATGCCATGAACATACGCGAAAACACAATGGCGATACTGCATTACCGCGACTACGACTATATGCCGGTCGTCCATTTCGGTTACTGGAGCGAGCTGTTGGACAAATGGAAGGCCGAGGGACGCTTCAAAGACGGCGACAACGTCAGCCGTATGCTCGGCTTCGACTACGAGTGGGGCGCGTCATTCGGCTGCAACGACTTCCTCATGCCCGGGTTCGAGTGGAAGAAGATAAAGGACAATCCCGACGGCAGCTACATACAGCAGAACGGAAACGGCCTGATCGAGCTCGTAAAGCCCGGCGTCGAATCGATTCCCGCGACAATCGACACGCTGCTCAAGGACGACGAAGCGTGGGAGACGCTGTATAGGCATCGCCTGCAGCCGTCGCCCGACCGCATAGACCTTAAGCGCGCGCAGGACCTCGCACTCCGTCAGGACTCGATAACGAACCACCCGTTCGGCATACAGCTCGGCAGCCTGTACGGCCACGCGCGCGACATCTGCGGCGTCGAGGGCATAAGCTATCTCGCCGCCGACTACGAGGACACGTACATCGCGCTGCTCGACGCGCTCGCCGATATAGTATACGACAACGCAAAGCGCATGCTCGGCGCGGGACTGCGCCCCGACTTCGGCCATTTCTGGGAGGACATCTGCTTCAAGAACGGCCCGCTCGTCAACCCGAAGGTGTTCCGCGAGGCCGTCGGACCGCATTATAAGCGGATCAGCGAGCTGCTGCTCGAATACGGCTGCGACATCATCTCGCTCGACTGCGACGGCTGCATCGACGAGCTCGTACCGATCTGGCTTGAAAACGGCGTCAACACGATGTTCCCGATCGAGGTCGGCACGTGGGGCGCGAACATCGCGCCGTGGCGCGAGAAGTACGGCCGCAGTCTGCGCGGCGTCGGCGGTATGGACAAGCGCGTCTTCGCATACGATTACGCGGCGGTCGACGCCGAGATCGAGCGTCTGAAGCCGCTCGTCGCGCTCGGCGGATACATCCCCTGCCCCGATCACCGCCTCCCGCCCGACGCGAAGTGGGAAAACGTGCAGTACTACACCGAACGCTTCCGCAAGGAGTTTGCGGTCAGATAAAAGATCCGCCGGCGGACTGCAGCAGTCCGCCGGCGGTTTTTTATGATGTGCTTAAGGTTTTACGATGACGTCGCGGCTCGGCATCCTGAACGTGTAGACGCCGCCGCCCA
>DBRA01000041.1:7392-8170 GCA_002305445.1 Clostridiales bacterium UBA1380
CTCGAGCGTCGCGGTCGGGCTGGGCACATAGCCCTCCCTGAATGCGCGCGCGGTGATGACTGCGTCGTCGCTCAACTCAAACGGACCGGTGTAGAGCGTGCCGGCTTCGGGCGACGCGATGCCGCCGCCGTTAAGGCTGTAGTAGATCCGCGCGTCAGGCGTCGCACATGTGATTGTGATGCGCTTCCTGCCCTGTCCGATATCCGTCTCCGTTATGGTCGGCGTCGCGATTCGAGCGACATATATGCGTGCGTATTTGGCGGTTTCGAGCTTTTCTACAAAGTCATCCGCGTCACTACATGTTTCTGCGGTTTCTTTGCTCGCGCCCGCGAGCTTTATCGTGCCCTCCGCGTCGGTAAAGCTGAAACCAAGACTTATTGCACAATGCCCTGTCGCGGTTACGTCAAGCGCGTATTTCGCGTTCGGATTACTTTCGCCGATAGTCAGGAAAAAAGTCCATATGCCGTAACTCGTTTCTGTACCGCTGCTGCCTGCGGCGACGAACGTCGAGTCGGTGATCGTTAAATAACTGGAACATATGCCCATGCTGTAATAGGCATTTCCGGCCGTGATGTCGCCGATCGCCGAGTTCGTTATCGTAAATCCGACATTGCCGTTTTCGTCGTCGCCCACATAACCATAAGTTGCAGCGCCATCAGCGGACGCGGCTTGCGCACTGCTTTTAGCATCATAATCAACATAGATGCCATAGCTGTAACCAGACTCTGGTACATCGCCGGCGCTGATATTGCCGATCGTTGAATCCGTTATTGTAAAT
>DBRA01000060.1:0-2984 GCA_002305445.1 Clostridiales bacterium UBA1380
CGACACAGAGGGCGGCTTCGTATCGATCAACGAGATCAGCTTTGACGCCGTTGAAGTTGTCGCTCCCGAAACTGAGGCTCCCGCGGTAGAGACAGAAGCGCCCGCAGCCGAAAACGAAGCTCCCGTAGTCACTACCGCTCCCGTGACATTCGACGCTGTCCTCACCGTCGTCGTTATCGCTCTCGGTGCCGGCGTCGCCGCCGTCTCCGCGAAGAAGCGCATATAAAAGGTACTTAAAAAGAAGATTGACGTGTTGATATGACCTAAAAAGTCTAAAAGAAAATAATCAAGCAGCCGGGAGGGCTTGTTGTCTGTGAAGAGCAGGCGGCAAGCCCTTTAGCTTTGCCTTGGTGCGTCTGTTGTTATAGTAATCGAGAGACGAAAGGTATTATGTAAATAACACCGAGTAGGCGGCTTTTTGTATGTTTCATGATGCATTATATGATGCACTTATATCACGAAAACCTTATTTAAGCGATTATTTGTAAACCGTCGTCCGAAATAAAACTCTATTAAACGGCCGAAAGGCTTGAGAATAAAGGAAAATCCCCCTATAGCAAGCTATAGGGGGATTTTTGTAAAAAAGTCAATTGTATCGGAGGGGAAGGGATTCGAACCCTTGTGGGATTGCTCCCAAACGGTTTTCAAGACCGCCTCGTTATGACCGCTTCGATACCCCTCCGCGGTTGACCTGACGCATCCTTACGGCTGCGGATCGGCCATGATTATTTCGGTGCCGGCGTCGGACAGCGCGTCGAGTATTTCGCGCGCGATCGGGTTGCTCGGCTCCGTGACTATTGCGTTGACCGCGGAAAGCTCCGCGAACTTGTATGACGACGAACGCGCGAACTTCGCCGACTCGGCGAGCACGTACGACGCGCCGGAGTTGCTTATCAGCTTCGCGGTGATCGCGCCTTCGTCTATGTTGTACATGTGGAATCCGTCCGCCGAAACCGACGTCGTCGACACGAACGCCTTGTCGGCGTAGATCGAGCTGAGCGTCTGAAACGCGACGGCTCCGCCGGCGTATCTGTTGTCGACGTCGAGCGTTCCGCCGACAAAGACTATCCTGCCGTCGAAATCGCCGGCCTCCAGCTTGTCGAGCAGCACGGACGCGATCGGTATCGCGTTTGTGAAGATCGTGACGCGCTCGACGCCGCGTATCGCCCGCGCGAGCGCCTGCGTCGTTAGTCCCGCGTCGAGCATGATGACGTCGCCCGAGCTTATGAGCTTCGCCGCCCGTCTGCCTATCGCGTCCTTTTCGGGCTTGCTTATCTCCGCGCGGACGCTGTAAACCGGCTCGTGGTCGATGATCCGCTTCACGGCGGCCGAGCTGCCCGCCACGCTGTCGAACGGAACGGCGCCGCCGTGCACCTTGCGCAGTTTGCCCGCCTCGGCGAGGATGTTGATGTCGCGGCGTATCGTTTCGACGGATACGTTTAAAAGCTCGGCAAGCTCGACAATGCGGACCCCGCCCGTGCTGGTGGCTCTCTCAAAAATATAACGCTGTCTTTCATCAGCGAGCAACATCGTCGGGAGCGCCCCCTAACTATGCATTTGTTTACAAAACGGTGAAGATGTAGTATAATAATAAAAACTCGGCGTCAATTCTGAAAAAGTATATCACTAAACGGCGTGATTGTCAAGTGTCGAACTCTGACGGCGGACGGATGTTTATCGAATGAATAAAAAGCACCTTACCGAATACCGCACCGAAACGGTCATTGATTCGCGCGGGCGCGAGCGCCGCGTCGCGCGTTATATCGGCCCGTATTTTTCCTGCCCGCTCGATAAGCGCGCGCTGCGTGCGGCGAGAATAGTCCTCGCGCTTGCCGCGCTTCTTTGCGCCGCGCTCTTCGTCGCAGCCGCCGTCGCGGACGGAGGTGCGATGCGCCGCTTTTACAGCGCTCCGCTCTTCGCCGCGTCGGTTTTGCCGATATTCTTTATGCTTGCCGCGGTTATCGAGATGAAATGCGGACTTTTGACGCGCAGGGAGAGCGACGCCGGCGCGCCGCGCTATCGCTCCGCGGCTCTCGCGGGTGCAGTTTTATCGGGAGCCGCCTTCATCGGCGGTATTATCGGCGCTTGTATCCACGGGTGGGATCTGCGCGAGGCCGCGTTCGCGGCGTGCTCTGCGGCGATGACCGCGGCTTTTTTGCTCGCCCGCAGATACGCGGCGCGCGCGATCTGCGTCGAAACGGAGAAATAATTGCGATTTGCAGGATGCGGGTGCGGATTATTCATTATGTGAAGAAACCGTTCATATAAATTATTACATAATAACAGTTAAAAAACATAATAGGCCAAGAAAAACGTAAAATTGACGTTGACAGTTCGTTCACAATATGCTAAAATGAGTTCGTTTCTTATAAAGATCGGCATCTAATAATAATTAAAGGAGTTATTGCTATGAAACACAGCACCAAAGTCAGGCTGCTGGCGCTTTCGCTCGCCGCGTTTATGTGCGTCGGCATGTTCGCAGGCTGTTCCGCCAAAACGCAGACAAAGAGCCAGACGCCCCTCGTCGTCGGCTACTCCCCGTTCTCGGAAAAGTTCAGCCCCTTCTTCGCTGACACCGCGTATGATCAGGACGTTGTCGACATGACTCAGGTGACACTGATGACGACCGACCGCACGGGCGCCATCGTCTACAACGCCATCAAGGGCGAGACTATCGAATACAACGGAACGAAGTATACATATAAAGGACCCGCTGATCTGAAGGTGGAGTATGACGAAGCTTCCGATACCACCACCTACACGATGAAGATCAGAAACGACATCAAGTTCTCCGACGGCGAGCCTCTCACCGCGGACGACATCATCTTCACATACTACGTCCTTTCGGACAAGTCCTATGACGGCAGCTCCACGCTTTATTCCACGCCGATCATAGGCATGAAGAACTACCGCTACAACTCCACGCTCGCCGAGACCACCGAAGTGAGCGCCGAGGAAGTCGCCGCCGCTCTTGCCGATCCGTC
>DBRA01000060.1:3048-7528 GCA_002305445.1 Clostridiales bacterium UBA1380
GCCGCTTACGGCACGGACTATAAGACGCTCGGCGCCAACTACGCCGGCGACGAAAACTACTTCGCCGGCTCTATCGAAGGCTACGCCTCCGACAAGCTCCTCTCCGAAAAACTCGCGGCCGCGGGCGGCGAGGAAGTTCCGAACATCGAAGGCATCAAGAAGCTCGGCCAGTATGAAGTCCAGGTCAAGACCAAGGGCTTCGACGCCGCCGCCGTCTACCAGATCGCCGGCATCAGTATCGCTCCGCTGCATTACTACGGCGACAAGTCCATGTACGACTACGACAACAACAAGTTCGGCTTCACCCGCGGCGATGTTTCCGCTGTCAAGGCGAAGACGACGCAGCCGATGGGCGCCGGTCCGTACAAGTTCATCAAGTACGAGAACAAGGTCGTCTACTTCGAAGCCAACCCGTACTACTACAAGGGCGAGCCGCGCACGACCTACATCCAGTTCAAGGAAACCCTCGACGCCGATAAGATTTCCGGCGTCGCTCAGGGCACGATCGACGTCACCGACCCGTCCGGCTCCATCAAGAACTTCGACGAGATCAAGTCCTATAACACCGATACCAACGAGCTCAGCGGCAACACGATCGTCACGAACCTCGTTAACAACCTCGGTTACGGCTACCTCGGCATCAACGCCACCACCGTAAACGTCGGCGGCGATCCCGACTCCGACGCTTCCAAGAATCTCCGCAAGGGTATTGCCACCATCTTCTCCGTTTACCGTGAACTCGCCATCGACTCCTACTACGGCGAAGTCGCAACCGTTATCAACTACCCGATCAGCTCCACTTCTTGGGCCGCTCCGCAGAAGACCGACGACGACTACCGCGTCGCTTTCTCCGTCGACGTTGACGGCAACGACATCTACACCGCCGATATGACGAGCGACGACAAGTACGCCGCCGCGATCAACGCCGCCATCGGTTACTTCAAGGCCGCCGGCTATACCTTCGACGAGGCCGCCGGCAAGTTCACCGCCGCTCCCGACGGAGCGAAGCTCGAATATGAGGTCATCATCCCCGGCGACGGCGAAGGCGACCACCCGAGCTACATGATCCTCGTCAAAGCGAAGGAAGCCCTTGCCAGCATCGGCATCACGCTCACCATCAACGACCCGTCCGACTCCAACGTTCTCTGGGATAAGCTCGACGCCGGCTCGCAGGAGATGTGGGCTGCAGCGTGGGGTGCGACGATAGACCCCGATATGTATCAGGTCTACTACTCCACCAACGTCGTCGGACTCGGCGGCACCGACTCCAACCACTACCACATCCAGGATCCGACGCTCGACGAGCTGATCCTCGAGGCCCGCACCTCCGACGATCAGTCGTTCCGCAAGACCACGTACAAGGCCTGCCTTGACATCATCCTTGACTGGGCGGTTGAGATCCCTGTATATCAGCGCCAGAACACCGTTATCTTCAGCCCGAACCGCGTCGACATGTCCACCGTCACTCCGGACATCACGACCTACTGGGGCTGGATGAAGGATATAGAGCAGCTCCTGACCATCGACACTTCCGCCGCTGCCGATACGGCCGCGAACGGCTAATGTCAAGCTCCGTCATCTATACGGAATACAGTTTTTCTTAAAATTGATTTCGGAGCCCGTCAATCGACGGGCTCCGAAACTATATTACGGCAACATATTACCGCATTAACGCGCAATATGTGCTAAAAATCGCTATTAATTCCTGAAAATTACGTTTACACAAACGAAAATATAAAGTATAATAGATATTATAAAAAATCCGGAACAATTTAATAAGGCAACATTTTAGCATTGTAATATAATTCATCCGAATGGAGCACGCCGATGCGCAATTTCATCATAAAACGACTGCTGCTGGCTGTAGTCATCCTCTTCTGCGTCGCGCTGATCATCTACACGATCATGCGGTGCATACCGACCTCGTTCATCGAGAAGATAGCCCGAGAAAGATCAAATCTGCCCGGTTCCACCAAAAGCTACGCCGACTGGCTCGAACAGCTCAACGTCAGCTTCGGCATGAACACAAACATCGTCGTCGGATTCTTCCGGTGGCTCGGAAGCGCCATAACCGGCAATTTCGGCGACAGCTGGCTTTACAACAAGCCGGTCGTCCAAAAATTCAACGAAGTTATTTGGTATTCGGTCATCCTCGGCGCCGTTACTTTCGTGCTCGAGGTGGCTATATCGATACCGCTCGGCATACTTTCGGCGCGCAAGCAGTACAGCGCGACGGACTACGCCGTGACGGTTTTCGCTCTTATCGGCATATCGCTGCCGACCTTCTTCATAGCCACGCTTTTAAAACTGATATTCTCGATAAAGCTCGGCTGGTTCGACCTTTACGGAATGGTCAGCAAAAACTACGAATTCTTGTCGCCTTTCGGTAAATTTCTCGATATGTCGGCGCACTTCGTGCTGCCCGTCATAACGCTGACGCTTGTGTCGGTCGGCGGACTGATGCGCTATACGCGCACCAACATGCTCGAGGTCCTAAACTCCGACTATATCCGCACCGCGCGCGCGAAGGGTTTATCCGAAAGCGTTGTCATAAACAAGCACGCGTTCCGCAACACGCTCATACCTATCATAACCATACTGGGCGGCACTCTGCCGGGCCTTTTCTCCGGCGCGATGATAACGGAGACGCTGTTCCAGATCAGCGGCATCGGATACATCAGCTTCGACGCGATGAAAGCAGGAGACATACCGTTCACGATGTTCTATATGGTGTTCATGGCCGCGCTGACGCTCGTCGGCACGCTCATTTCAGACATTCTGTATGCCGTGGTTGATCCGCGCGTGCGGGTCAACTAAAAGAGAGGACTTTATTCTATATGAAACCGAACGATAATAAAGATCCCCGCAGAGACGCGGCAGACAGCGGCGAGAATGAAGCGGGTAAACTGATGGGTAAGGAAAACCGCCCGGATCAGGGCGCAAACGGCGCAGGCGTAAACAGCGTCGAAAGAAAGCTTGAGGAAAACACCGAGCCGAGAAACGCAGCGGCGAGCGAAGCGGCGCCGACCGTTGCCCTTGACGACGAAGCGCGCGTCAAGGTGCTGTCGCCCACGATGCTCGTCGTCAAGCGATTCATACGCAACAAGCTCGCGATAACGGGATTTATTATACTGGTCGCGATGTTCATATTCTCCTTCTTAGGCGGATTTTTCACGCCGTACGGCGAAAGCCAGGTCTTCACGAATTACGACGTGATGCAGAAGGAATATGCGAGCGCGGCGATAAGCACCGAATTCAGATATTTCTCCGCGTCCGGCAAGGACGTCGATTCCGTGTTCCGCTCGAAGTTCATCTCCGCCGCGAACGGCGGAAAGACTGAGTTCGAGTATAACGGCGTCGTCTACTCGATCGTCAGGGAAGCGGACGATTTCTACCGCATCACGAGCCTTTCGCTCGTGGGCGAGACCGTAATGGGAAATGTCAAGTCTATCACGCCGACCGGCGACAAGACGTTCGGCGAAGAGGATACAGCCGCCGTATTCGACGCAATCGAAAAGGGCGAGAGCAGAGTTACAGCCTCCGACGGCGTCGAGTACAGCATTCTGCGCAAGGGACGCGAATACGGCGTCTATACACAGGCTGACTACGCCGTCGCTTCGAAGCTCATCATCGATGCGGAAGACGCCGCGGAGAAGATGTCGTTTGAGTTCAGACTCGCGGCGGAGCGCGCGCTCATCGCCGGAGCCGACACCGTATTCACAGCCGACAGACGCGAATATGAGATCGACGTATCCGAAGACGGCGCCGGAACCGTTTATGTAATTAACGGCGGCGAAAAAGCGGTCTATGCGTCCGTTTCCGACTTTGTCGTCAAGCCGATAACGAACGACATCAACCTGACCGTCGAATTCAAGAAGGCGGTCAGAGCGGCGGTTGAATCCGACGCCGAAAGCTTCATATACAACAATCCCGCCACAGGCGAGGACGAGGAGTATTACATTTGGCGTTTAAACAATCAGTTCACGATCAAGCGCCAGTCGTCGACGATGGTCATCTCGATGTACGAAACGCCGTCGGCAAAGCACTGGCTCGGCACCGACCAGAACGGTATGGACATCCTGACGCGCCTTATGTTCGGCGGCAGAATCTCGCTGACGATCGGCTTCGTCGTCGTTATCCTTGAGATAATCGTCGGCGTGCTGCTCGGCGGCATCTCCGGATACTTCTCCGGCATGATCGACACCGTCATCATGCGTATCGTCGACATCATCAACTGTATACCGACGTACCCGCTGTATATCATCGCGGGCGCGGTAATGGACGCGCAGAAGGTCGACCCGAAGATTCGCATATACTACCTCATGCTGATCCTCGGCGTTCTCGGCTGGACCGGCGTCGCGCGCCTTGTGCGCGGTCAGATACTGTCACTGCGCGAGCAGGAGTTCATGATCGCGACCGAGGCGACGGGCATCCCGGTCAGCCGCAGAATCTTCAAGCACCTCGTCCCCAACATTATCCC
>DBRA01000063.1 GCA_002305445.1 Clostridiales bacterium UBA1380
TCTTGTATAAGTTCGCCTTTTTTATAGCGGGATATGTATCTGAAGCCGATCTGCGCGAGCGCTTCGTATGCGCCGCGGATTTCGGCGCCGACGCGCGCCGCCGAGTGCGCATCCGAGCCGACGGTGACAAGCTCGCCGCCGCAGTCGCGGTAAAGGCGGAAGAAATCGAGGGGCGGCATCGTATCGCCCGCTTCCGCAAGCGTCGATGTGTTCAGCTCGAGTGCGCATTGCTTGTCGATCATCACGCGGTACAGCTCCCGTACGGCGGAAAAGTGGCGGCGGAGGTCGTACTTCACACCCGCGCGCTTTATATAGCGGAACGGGTAGGTGATATGCGCGAGCGAGCATACGCCGGTAAAGCGCGCCACCTCGGAGAGCTCACTGAAGCTGCGCTCGAACAGCGAATCGATCAGCCTTTCGGGCATTATGTCGTACATCAAGTATGAAAAATCGGGGACGTCGCGCAGATTGTGCAGCGACCCGAGCACGAAGTCGAACCCGCCTTCGCGTATGACCAGCTCCGCCGCGCCCGGACGTGCGTGCGGCTGCCCGAGCTCGACTCCGTAACAGACCTCTAAGACGGGTGCGAACTCCTCCGCGGCGCGCATTATGTCCTCGCGCGCTGTTTTAAAAAGATACGGCGGATAAAAACCGTCCGATACGCCGTCGATATCGCAGTGGTCGGTGAATGCGATGCCGGAAAGGCCTGCTGCGACGGCTGCTTTGCACATGTCGGCGACGGTATCGCGGCCGTCGAACGAATAGACGGTATGGGTATGGCTGTCGAAATATTTCATTTATAAACCTTATCGTCGAATAAACTTAGATGCTGCTTATCGTATAATTTTATCATATATCCGTATAAAATAAAAGAGGGAAAATCAAATAATCGTTTCATATTCGTATTGTCCGGCGCGGGTTTTAGTGCTATACTTGACGTTACAACCGGAGGATATCATAAACAATGAGCACTCTTGAAAAAATGGACGAATTCTTCGCCGCGCGCTTAAAAGGTTACGACGAGCACATGCTCGCCGACGTGGCGGGCTGCCGCGGCGGCTACGCGCGGCTCGCGGAGCTCGTCGCGTCCCGCTGCGGCAAACGCGCGCGGATACTCGACCTCGGCTGCGGGACGGGGCTCGAGCTCGAGCGGATATTCGAAGCGCTGCCGGACGCGAGTGTCGTTTGCATAGACCTGTCGCAGGCGATGCTCGACGCGCTGCGCGAAAAATACATAGACCGCGATGTGACAGCGATATGCGGCGATTACTTTACCGTGCCGTTTGACGGCGGTTTCGACGCCGCCGTATCGTTTCAGACGATGCATCACTTTTCGCACGAAGATAAGAAGCGGTTATANNTCGTGAACGAGCGTGACGAAGCGGCGCTGTACGCCGAAAACGCGCGACTGCGCGCGGAGCAGGGAATAGCCGAAGGTGAATATTACCACTTCGACACTCCTTGCACGGTGATCCGTCAAATAGATTTGATGAAATCGGCCGGTTTCGCGGAAGCCGAAGCCTTATGGCGCACTGAAAACACGACTCTTGTCGCAGCAAGCAAAATTTAATCTTTTTTGCATTGACATATATTGAATGATGGAATATAATTGTAACAGTTGAATACGGTGGGGCGACCGGGAGATACTTTATAACGGAAGGCCGATATAAAGAGCCGAAGGGGAAGCGTGCGCGCATTGCAAGCTCTCAGGCAAAAGGACCGGCATTGTGCCCGTGCGGATGCGGTGCGTCCGCGCCGAAACTCTGGAAAACCGGATAAATTCCGGGCCGAAGAAGCAACTCCGGTCAATATCGGGGGAATCTTTCAGGTGAACTGACAGGGGGCGCGCGTCTTTTTGACGCACGCCCGTTTTTTATTACGGAGGGTATAACAGCGATGTCAGATATAAAGAAGACGCCGCTCTACGACGTGCACGAAGCGGCGGGCGGAAAAATCGTCGAGTTTGCCGGTTACTATCTGCCGGTGCAGTATTCCGGCGTCATCGCCGAGCACAACGCGGTAAGAACCGCGGCGGGGCTTTTCGACGTCTCGCACATGGGCGAGTTTACGCTCAAAGGTCCCGACGCGCTCGCCAACTTAAACAACCTGCTGACGAACGATTTCACGTCGCTCGCCTGCGGCGGCGCGCGCTACAGCCCGATGTGCAACGAGCGCGGCGGCGTCGTCGACGACCTGATCGTCTACCGCATCGGCGATGGAGACTATTTCATCGTCGTCAACGCGTCGAACAAGGACAAGGACTACGAGTGGATGAAATCCCGCGTCACCGGCGATGCGGTCTTGACCGACGTTTCGGATGACTATGCGCAGATCGCTCTGCAGGGCCCGCGCGCTGTCGAGATCATCAAAAAGCTGACCTGCGAGGGCAATATACCCGCCAAGGGCTATACCTTTACGCCGGACGCGGTCGTTTCGGGCGTTAAGTGCCTGCTATCGCGCACTGGATACACCGGCGAGGACGGCTTCGAGCTGTACTGCGCGCCGGCGGACGCCGCGGCGCTCTGGCGCGCGCTCGTCGAAGCGGGCAGGGAGTACGGGCTCGTCCCGTGCGGCCTCGGCGCGCGCGACACGCTCCGCCTTGAAGCGGCGATGCCTCTCTACGGCCACGAGATGGCCGACGACATAACGCCGTATGAAGCCGGACTCGGCCGCTGGGTCAAGCCCGAGAAGCCCTTTATCGGCCGCGACGCGCTCGTCGCGGCGGGTGAGCCGAAGCGCGTCCGCGTCGGACTCAAGGTCACAGGCAAGGGCATCGTGCGCGAGCATGAGAAGCTCCGCAGCAGCGGCCGCGAGATAGGCTTCTCCACCTCCGGCACATTCTGCCCCACACTCGGCGGAGCGTACGCTATGGCTATCGTCGACAAGGAGTACTCCGAGGTCGGCACCGCGTTCGAAGCGGATGTGCGCGGCCGCGCAGTCGCGGTCGAGGTCTGCCCCCTGCCGTTTTACAAGCGTTCGAAATAAAATAATCATAAATAAAGGAAGGCGTTTATCATGAAAACACCCGAAGAACTGCTCTATACGAAGTCTCACGAATGGCTGTCCGTCAAGGACGGCAAGGCTAAAGTCGGCCTCACCGACCACGCGCAGGAAGCGCTCGGCGACCTCGTTTTCGTCAACCTGCCCGAAGTCGGCGACACCGTCGCCGCGGGAGACCAGCTCTGCGACGTCGAAAGCGTCAAGGCCGTGTCGTGGGTTTACGCGCCTGTCGGCGGCACCGTCTCGGCCGTCAACGAAGCGCTCTCCGACGAGCCCGGCCTCGTGAACGAAGATCCGTACGGATCATGGTTCGTCGAGTTCGAAAACATCACGATTCCCGAAGGCCTCATGACCGCCGACGAATACGAGAACTTCGTTGCCAACGAAAACGAAGGCTGATTCCGGAGGCGCATAATGTCGTCATATATTCCGTCGTCCGCCGCCGAACGCGCCGAAATGCTCCGCGCGATCGGACTCAACAGCGCGGACGAACTGTACTCTGTCATTCCGGATTCGGTGCGGCTTAAACGACCGCTGAATCTGCCCGCGGGCGTGTCGGAGCTCGAGCTTCGCACCGAGCTTAAATCGCTCGCCGGCAAAAACAAAAGCTATTCGCTGATACTGCGCGGCGCGGGAGCGTACGAGCACTACGTCCCCGAGATCGTGCGCGCTATCGCGTCCCGCGAGGAGTTCGTCACGGCGTACACGCCGTATCAGGCCGAGATCAGTCAGGGCGTGCTTCAGGCGATATTCGAGTATCAGTCGATGATCTGCACTCTGACAGGCATGGACGTGTCGAACGCGTCCGTCTACGACGGCGCGACCGCCGTCGCCGAAGGCGCCGCGATGACGGTTAAGAAGAACCGCCGCCGCATACTCGCGTCCGCCGCGCTGAACCCGATGACGCTCGAGGTTCTGCGCACATACAGCTTCGGCTCCGGCAATACTGTCGAGACAGTGCCCGAAAAGGACGGCGTAACCGACCTTACGGCGCTCGACGACGCGCTCGGCGCCGACGCCGCGTGCGTCATAATCCAGTCGCCCAATAAAAACGGGCTCATCGAGGACGTCGCCGCCGCAGCCGGGCTGACTCACGCCGCGGGCGCGCTGCTTGTGCAGTCCTCCGACCCGCTGTCGCTGATGCTGTACAAGTCGCCGGCCGAGCTCGGCGCAGATATAGCCGTCGGGGACGGACAGCCGCTCGGCATGCCGCTCTCATACGGCGGCCCGTACCTCGGCTACATGGCCTGCACCTCCAAGCTGACGCGCTCTCTACCCGGCCGCATCGTTGGCGAGACGGTAGACGCCGACGGCGAGAGAGCTTTCGTCCTGACGCTTCAGGCGAGAGAGCAGCATATCCGCCGCGAAAACGCGTCGAGCAACATCTGCTCGAACGAAGCGCTCTGCGCGCTGACCGCCGCAGTGTATATCAGCGCGATGGGAGCGTCCGGCATGCGCGAGGCTGCGCTGCAGTCGCACTCGAAGGCGGTATATTTCGCCGGTGAGCTCGCGAAGCTCGGCTATAACCGCGTACACGACGGCGAATTCTTCTGCGAGTTTGTCACGACCGCTCCCACCGGCGCCGACCGCGCGATAGAAGCGCTCGCAGAGCGCGGCATACTCGGCGGCCTGCCCGTCGACGGCGGTATACTCTGGTGCGTCACGGAGACGGCGAGCCGCGCCGCGCTAGACGAAGCCGTCTCCATTCTAAGGGAGGTGAAATAACAGATGAAGCTCATATTTGAAAAATCCGCGCCCGGTCGCGGCACCTCTTATCTGCCCGCATGCGACGTACCCGCAGCGGAGCCCGCCGAATCTCTTGCGAGAAAGACGGCGCCGGAGCTGCCCGAGCTTGCCGAACCCGACGTAGATCGCCACTTCGCTGCGCTCGCGCGCCGCACCTTCGGCGTCTGCGACGGTTTCTACCCGCTCGGCTCATGCACGATGAAATACAACCCGAAGATAAACGAATGGGCGGCTTCGCTGCCCGGCTTTGCGGCGCTTCATCCGCTCGTGCCCGATAAAGACGCGCAGGGCGCGCTCGAGCTGATGTACAAAACCGCCGAAGCGCT
>DBRA01000023.1:0-14629 GCA_002305445.1 Clostridiales bacterium UBA1380
CCGATAACACAAATAACTACCACCTGTGCTTTTATAACCTGTCGGATGCGGAAAAAGACTGGATAAAAAGTCAGGAGTGGACCCACGCGACGTATGAGTTATATAGCGCTTCCGGCGGAGAGGAAACCGCGGACGAGTACCGTGTGCGCGTCGCGTGGGATTACTCGGCCAAGGCTGCGGATGGACAACGGCGTGCTGACGGAGATATAAAAAAGCTCCTTACAAGGAGCTTTTTTATATGACGAAGCCTGCGGCGGCTTTTATAAGAAACATTTTGTGGAACGCAGCGATACCGGCCTTTTAACGGAGCTTATAAGCGCGGTACAGGCTGCGCCGTCTTCCTGCGTTACTTTCTTATGCCGGCTTTGCGCGTGTCAATAGGGGTTATACCGAGCGCGGATGCGTAAGCGGTGTTCGTCAGCGCGGCGAGCTTATCGGCGGTGACATTGTCCGGCGTTATATCGTTCGGCATCGCGGCGACGAGGTCACCCTCCTCCATACCGTGAGCGCGCATATACCCGATGCCGCCGTCGGAGCCGCGGAGCCATACGGGGTCTTTCGCGCCGCGCGTCATTATGAGATTGTCTCTGGAGCCGACGGTTGAGTTATCGAGATGAGCCTTCTCAAGCCGCCAAATGGGTTCGCCGTCTGTCAGAATTATATTGCGCTCGAAGCTTATCGACAGGTGATCCTCCGGGCGCGATACGCGCAGATCCGCTTCACCCGCGAAGGCGAACACGTTGTTGCGCACTGTGTTGAAGCTTCCGTAATGCTGATGATATACGTTGTCGGATGTATTGTAGCAGATGTTGTTTTCGAGCGTTATGTAGCTCGAGCCTTCGTCCGTGTATAGCGCCCAGCCGCCGTAGGTGCGGCTCTTCACGTCGTGTATCACATTGTGCGCGACGTGCGTCCCCGGCTGTTTTCCGAGCAGGTACACGCCGCCCATGTCGGAGAGCGCGCCCTTGCCCAGGTTGTGGATGTAGTTGCAGACGATCGCGTTGTCGCGGCTGACGCTGTCGCCGTAACCCCAGACCCAGCCGACCGATATGCCGGTGTAAAAGAGGTCGCGAATCTCGTTGTGCGCGATCCTGTTTTCAAACGAGTGCATGATGAGGATGCCGCATGCCGCCATATACCTGCGGCCGCACTCGGCGATAAGGCAGTCCTCGACGGTGACGTTGTGCGTCAGGTTCGCCGTGTCGGCGGCTGACGCCGCTCCGTTTATCTTGACGCCGCCGGCACCGCCGTCCGTCATCTCCGAGCGCAGCACGCGTATCTTATCGCAGCCGTGCTTTATGTTTACGGCGTGAACGCCGAAGCAGCGTATCGAGCAGCTCTCGAGCGAGCAGTAGTGCGCGTAGGCGAATTCGATCGCTCCGTGAGCGTTGCAGACCGCCTGCGGGTCGGATGCGTACCGCTCGCCGCTCTCTCCGCTCGTTTTGCCCGTCGCCGCGTATTCTCCGCGCGTATATGCGAAATCGATGTTGCGGAAACGTACTCCGCGCGCCTTATTTCCGGGAGCGCCCTCGATTACGAGCAGCTTCTGCGTTACCGGCGCGTATGCGACGATGCTATCGGGCGTCTGCGACACATCGCGCGGTATATAATATACGCGCTTAGCCTTGCGGTCGAGGTAGAACTCGTTCTTTCGGCCGAAGGCGTTAGCGACGTTTTCGAAGTAGTAGTCGAGCCCGCCCGACGAGCCGAACTCGCCGTTCATAGTGAAGCAAGAGCGGTATTTGAGCACAAGCCTGCCCGTCTCCGCGTCGTACGACTCGACCGGGCTGTGCTCGTCTATCCAGAAATGGCAGAACGAGCATATAACGCCCTCGAAGCCGGACGATGCGACGGGAGCTGCGCCGTCCTTGTCGGCGATAAACCAGCGCGAACCGGCGAAGAGCGCGCTGTTCATCTCCTCGAACTCATGCGCGGTGAAAAATCCCGTTTCGGGCCAGCGCGTCAACGACGCCCTGCGTCCGTCGACATAGAAGTCCGTGAAATCCGCCGTTTCACCGACCGGCGCCGAAAAACACTCGACGCCGTTGAAGGTGTCGCGAACGAAGCCGCGTATTCGCCTGCCGCCGGATATGAGAGTCCTGCCGTGGAGCGGCTCGATAGTCACATCGAACATATCCGCGTTTATATGTATCGGCTCGTCAATGTCGTATTCGACGTCGCAGAGACGGATCGAGAGCGGCTGCATCGCGCCTTCGGAACGCAGCTTGACGACATATTCGAGCGCGCCCTTTATGTTGGTAAACGAAGGCGAATAACAGGACGCGCCGGATTTATCTACGTACACCGATGTGATTTTCGAGTATGCGAGCATATATGTTCACTCCCCACAAAACGTTTACTTAATTCGTATTTTAGACCACCGAGATATATATGTCAATAAAGAAAACAAAAAAAGACGGAAGTGATTTTTTCTTCCGTCTTTGGCAATAATATTTTCGGTTCTATTTTTTATCGGCTGTCTTCACGCTGCGCAGCACTCTCTGTGCATACATCTTGCATGCGAACGCAAGCGCCGACGATTTTATTATCAGCTCGAGCCTATCCTCGTCGCTTATAAGCTCGTCGTCAAGAAGCACACCGCCATATCCGCTGCCCGAATTTTCGATGTAGTTTTTTATACCGTCTGCCGTGCGGTCGAAGGTTACGGCAATGACGTTGTCTATCTCCTCCGCGAAGCGGTTGTATGAATCTTCAAAGTTATCCGAGGCGTTTATCACCGAAAGAAGTATCTTTATCTCCGATATGCTGAAGACTCGCTTCATCAGGAAAATTATGATAAGCTGCGCTATGTGGCTCCTGTCGTATTTTTTCTTGTTCGGCGGAGCTATCACGTGCTGCTTGACATAATTGTTTATCATCGTGCCGGTGGCGATTTTTTCGTCCTCGTCCGCGAGAGCCGCGAGCTTTATATCGAGAAGACTGACGACCTGATCCATATATAACTCAACTTCCGGAAGCTCGTCGTATCGCGGACAGGAGAAAGTCGATGCCGTATCGCTCATCTGTTATCCTCATTGATGTGATATCGTTTGTAAGATGATATCATATTATTCTTATTTTGTCAATCGAACCTATGTAACTATTGACATTGACGGAAATATATGATAACATAGTATTATACTCTATGTGTCAGGTTATGTGTTATCTTAAGAGGTGTTTTTATGGTCGGTCTTGAATCGCTTTATATTTTCGGTGACTCCATCATGAAGGGCGTTATGCTCGATCCGTCCAACAAACGATATGTGATCCAAAAAGGGCCCGGAGCGGAAGCATTCTCGCATACGACGGGACTCATCGTCACGAACGATTCCAAGTTCGGCTGCACGATCACGCGCGGCCGCGAGCGGATCGAAAAAGCGCTCGCACAGGGCAAGCGCTTTGACGCGGTGCTGCTCGAATACGGCGGAAACGACTGCGATTTCGACTGGAAAAAGGTAAGCGCCGATCCGGACGGAGAGCATCAGCCGAAAACTCCGCTCGACCAGTTTATCGCCGAATACAAAAAAATCATCAACCTGCTGCGCTCGCATCTCGTCACGCCGATCATTATGACGCTGCCGCCGATAGACGCGCACAAGTATCTGAATTGGCTGGCGATGAACGGCCTTTCGCGCGAAAATATATTAAATTGGCTCGGCGATGAGCAGATGATATACCGCTTCCAGGAACTTTATTCGCAGACCGCCGCATCGATAGCCCGCGAAACTGGGGTGCTTATCGCGGACGTAAGAACAGCGTTTTTGTCGCGGCGCGACTTCAACGATCTGATCTGCGACGACGGCATTCATCCCACCGAGAAAGGACACGCGATTATATATAACGCTCTGGCTGACGCGGCTGCCGCCGCCGGTATCACGCACCCTCAGCTCAACAACGCAGGTTAAAAAGCTTTTGAAGTTTTTACTAAGTCAACCGTACCGTTTTATAGGCACCGGTTTCGTTAAAATATACGGTCGCAGGACGGCTCTTCGGAGCCGTCCTTTTTATGCGCTGCGGTGTTCGCCTGACAGATTTTACTGCCTCTTTCGATATATTACGCCATACAGTAGCACGAGTTCCGCGGTTATCTATTTACACGGCGAATAAGTATATTATGCGACCCGCTTCTTTAAATTGCCTGTAAAAATGACAGTGCATTCGGTTCATAATGGCCTGCAGCGGGTTTCGACATAAAAAAACGTGCCGCGTCACAGCACGATTTCTTCGAACTGCGTTCGATTTTTATCGCATTAAAGAATTGTCAATATTTACCAATATAAGGTACCAATTTTTGGCAGTCAGTATGTGGTACGGTATCTTGATTTTTTCTACATCATATGGTATCATATCTAACGTTGAACCAAATATTTACATTTCAGGGGGTTATTCCATGGACGACAACATAAAGCTCCTTATCGCCGATGAGAACACAGAGACAAGGAAATCAACGCGCGATGCCCTTTCCCGTTTAGGTTTCAGGATGATTGATGAAGCGTCCAACGGTGAGGAGGCGCTTCTTAAGATAAATCGCCTGCACCCGGACATCGTTATCTGTGATATCTGGCTCTCCAAGCTTGACGGTATCGGTCTCATCAGAAGCTGTAAAAACATAAATTTTGCGCCGGACAACTCTCCTGAGTTCATCGTAGCATCGCTTGTTTCGAATCAGAACATACTGGTCGAAGCGGCAAATGCCGGTGCCTCGCGCTGTATGATGAAGCCGCTTGATTTTCAGAGCCTCGCCGAGCAGATCAATACCCTGATGCTTAACAGAAAGCAGGGCGCGAACCGCCGCGATCTTCCCGTCGACCTCGAGGCACAGGTGACGAAGATCATCCACCAGATCGGCGTTCCCGCGCACATCAAGGGCTATCAGTACCTGCGCACCGCGATACTTATGACCATAGCCGACAGCGAAGCGATAAATTCCGTAACGAAGGTGCTTTATCCCGGCGTCGCGAAGCGATACTCCACCACCACGTCGCGCGTCGAGCGCGCGATACGCCACGCGATTGAAGTCGCATGGGACAGAGGCGACGTCGAGGTGCTGAACTCCTATTTCGGCTATACGATCCAGAATGACCGCGGCAAGCCGACCAACAGCGAGTTCATCGCGATGATCGCCGACGACATGCGGCTCAAGTACAAAATCAACTGAAATGAAACGCCTGATCGTTCGCGCCGGCCGGTTTATCCGCCGGTTATGCCTTAGGCTGTATTACCTCGCCGTCGGACACGAATACTATGTCCCCGTCGATGTCGGTGCGAAAGACAGTTATGGAGTGGGCTTCCAGCTTAGAGAGCGTTTCGGCATGAGGATGTCCGTAAGAGTTGTCAGACGCGCAGGAGATTACCGCGTATTTCGGTGATATCGCGCTGAGGTATTCCTCCGTCGTTGACGACACCGATCCATGATGGCCGACCTTCAGGATATCGGCCTTGAGCGCGCCCAGTGAAGCGGAGTCGAGTATCTCCGATTCGGACAGGCTTTCCGCATCGCCGGAATAAATCACGGCGTTATCGCCGAAGACGGCTCGCACGACGATGCTGTAATCGTTCATGTTCTCGTAGCCGGTCGAGCACGGAGCGAGCAGCTCGAGCCGGAGCCCGTCCGAGCCGACTTCTATGACATCTCCTGCGGCACCGGCCGTAACAGTCGTGTTTTCGGACTTTTCGAGTGCGTCAAGCATTTTTTCGTATGTAGAGGTCGTCGCAGCGACATCCGGCAGGATGGCTTGCACGACCTCAAAATTATCGATGACGGCGGCGGCTCCGCCGATATGGTCCTCGTGCGGGTGCGTGAATATCGCCACGTCGATCGTCCTGACGCCGAGCTTGTGCAGCTGCGCGACAATCAGGTCTGAGGCTGACGACGGCCCCGCGTCGATAAGCACCACGGTGTCAGACGTCCTGATAAGCTCCGCGTCGCCCTGCCCGACGTCGAAGAAGTAGAACTCCGCGGTGCCAATGACGGGTGCTGAGGGCGCTGTAAAGTAGTTCCATGCTATAACGGCGATTATGACGAGCGCCGCAGACAGAAACTTGATGGCGTTATTTATCCTTGCGGACTTTTTAGAACGGCTCATTTATTATATGCTCTTCCTTCGAAGTATAATGATATATTATACCATGGGAATTGTGCTGAAACAAGCCGTTCATTTGCTCTTACGCGCGGTCGGAGCCGAAGATACGCTTTTTTATCATGCTGCAGATGTGCAGCACCGGCACACATAAAAGCAGCCACAGGAGAACATAGAGCGGGCATATCTGGCCGAGAATGTTCCCCCACATTCTCGAGTAGTCCCACACGTTCAGCTTCATCGTTATGTTGACGACACATCCCACGACAAACTCCACCGCGGTTATAAGAGCGCAGCCGCATAAGCAGCGTATATAAAGCCGGGTCCGGCTCATTGTGTTCTGAATGCAGTAAAGACCTATCATGCAGACAGCGCCGGCTATCGTCATGGAAGGGTGCGTAAACCCGCGCCACGCGACCTCGAGAAGGTTGTAAGCCGAACCGCCGAACGCCGCAACGGAACCGTATTCGAGCGTACGCTCAGCAATCTTTTTCGCCGTCACAGCCGACAAATTCAAAAAATCACCTCCGCGGACTTATTTTTACCGCAGAGGTGATTTTTTATACGGTTGTGATCAGTCTTATATGTGCATACGCGATGTAAGCCTAATGTGACTCTTGTGTGTTTCCCTTTCTATACGCGCATGCGGGACGATAACTGGCGTTTGCAGACTATGTAATCTATTAGGATATCGATTGCATAATATATCGCGGCGGAAAGAACGACTGTGACGATATACGAAACCGGCGACGACGATATCGCGCCGCCTAACATAAAGCACACCGCTATGAAAAACGCGATCAGCTCCGTTATGTTCTGCGGATTCTCCATCCTCGCGGCAAGCAGCTCGCGCGCTGTCGGAACAACGCCCTCGTATTCGCGCGCAAGCTCCAGCTTGTCGAATATCAGCCTGTATTTAGCCGTGAAGTAAATCACCCAGAAAAGTACGATCAATACAAGGAATCTTACCGCAAGCGATGAATAGTACATCCGCCACGCGTCGTCCGCGATGAATCTGAACACCGCGTTGAAGACGGTCATCAGCACACCCTGCGTTACCGCGTGTATAAGGCTGCAGATCAGATATATGACGATATATATGCCGAGCGTCTTAATTACTTTCATTGCGCTCATGGCGTCACACTCCGTTTATGCATCGGCTTTTACCGCAGCGTTTTCGTTCTGTGGATCCGAAGGCGCTTCCGTCTCGGCCGCGTCCTTTTTCGTACCGAGGTATTCGGGGAGATTCATGCCGGCCATGTCGAACATTTCACCGAGCGGCGGAACGCTCTTCATTAGTCCGGATATAAAGTTCGCGGTCGATGTTTTGCCGTCGCCATTGCTGCCGCCGTCCCAGACCGTGACCTTGTCGATCTTTATGCCGGATACGGCTTCGACCTGCAGTTTGACGAGCTGTTCGAGCTTGTCGGCGATCATCATGCGGATCGCGTCGCTTGCGTTGCCGCCGGCGGCGCTGACGATCTTCATGAAGCCTTCCGCCTGTCTTTCGAGCATGAGCTTCGCGCCGTCCGCTTCCGCCTGCATCTTCATCAGTATGGCGTCGGCTTCGCCCTTCGCTTTCAGGCGCATCTGTTCGGCTTCGGCGCCTGCTTCGACTTCGCGTTTCTTGCGCTCGATCTCAGCCTTGACGATGATATCGGCTTCGAGCTTAGCTTTTTCGTAAGCGGCCTTGGCTTCCTCGGCTCTCTGCTGCGCTCCGTACGATTCCTCCTGAGCCTTAGCCGCCTGAATGTTCTCGGCGGCGGTAGCGCGCCTGAGGGCTTCGGCTTCGCGCTCGCGGCGGGTTGCTTCGGAGTCGGCGACGCTGACCTTCGCTTCGTTTTCACCGGCTGTAGCTTCGGCATTAGCTTTCGAAACGTTGACGCGCATATCGCGCTCGGCGTTAGCCGAACCGATCGCACCGTTGCGGTCGGCCTCCGCGACGCTGATCTTCGCGTCGTTTATAGCCTTGGCAGCCGCCTCGCGGCCGAGAGCGTTGATGTAGCCGGATTCGTCGGTTATATCTGTGACGTTGACGTTTATAAGGCGCAGACCTATCTTTTTAAGCTCGGTCTCCACGTTGCCTGAGACGGCGTCAAGGAACTTGTCACGGTCGGTGTTGATTTCCTCGATGTCCATCGTGGCGATGATGAGTCGCATCTGACCGAAGATGATGTCCTCGGCGAGCTGCTTGATCTCGTCCAGCTTAAGGCCGAGAAGTCGTTCGGCTGCGTTCTGCATTACGCCGACTTCGGTGGAGATACCGACCGTGAAGCGCGATGGCACGTCGACGCGGATGTTCTGCCTTGACAGCGCGTTTCTTAAGTCAACAGAGATCGACATCGGCGTCAGGTCGAGGTATTCATACGCCTGGAACACAGGCCATATGAACGCCGCGCCGCCGTGGATGCAGCGGGCGCTGCGGGAGCTGCCGTCGCTGTTCTGACCGACTTTACCGTAGATGACCATGACCTTGTCGGACGGGCATTTTTTATACCGCGACAGGATCAGCATAAACGTGGTAAAGATGATCAGAGCAATGATGCACACGAGCACTAAAAGGTTGAAATCTGCAGGCATAGCTTGGACCCCTTTCTGCCGTTTTTCGGCTGCCGCGGCAAAAAGAGGCCGCGGCTTTTATTGTTCTTTGGCTTCGAGGGCTTTTCTCTTCTGTTCGGCCAGTCGGTTTACGCTTTCGACGGTCTTGTCGACGTTGGAGTCTACGGGCACGGACATGCGGAGAAGATCCTCGTCGCCTTTTTTGATAACGAGAACGTTTGAGGTAATTTCTTTATCACCGTCGCGGGCAGTTGCCTTGCACTTCACTTCTTCAACTGCGCAATAGGTGATATCCTGATACGGCGTGCCGGAGAATGTTTCGGTATAAAGGTCTTCCGTCAGGGAGAAGCGGCGCTTTAAAATGAACAGCTTTTCCTTGGTATATATAATCGAAGCGGCGGAATAGATGGAGCTGCGGTATTTTCCGTCAGATTTGCGTTTGACGTAACGGGGTTCGTCGCCCGTGAAGTCGTCGCACTGAAGGACAACGGCGGGATATGCGGTAAGGCGCTCCGGCGGCGGGGTTTTCGACTTCTTCTCAGTCGCGGGGTTCATCTTTTCGGTATTCTTCTGCTCGAGGTCGCGAATCTTGTTGTCGATTGTCTGCTGTATGTCGGCTTCCTTAGATTTTCTGCCGGAGTCGATTATCAGCATGATAATGCCCGCGATTAAAATAGCTAACGGAAGTACGACAATGAACATACTGCCGCCTCCGCGTCTGAACGCCTGCGGTCCGAGTAAGAACGTAAAAATAAGTCCGACAAGACCGACGCCGGCACCGACCAGGGACAATACCATGTTGCCCATGAAATACTGAATGTTGCGTTTGAATTCCACTTTCTTCTCTCCTTAATGTGATATCGTCCAAGACTCGCTCGCAGCGGTCCTGAATTGCATTTATTATATCACATGGAGCAGAAGATGTCACGATGTTTTACTAATTTTATGCCTTAGAGCCGGTTTTCGGATTTCGATCGCCTTCGTCATTTTCGTATAGGCGCCGCGTAAGTATTGCTGTTTATAAAAAGCCGTTTAAGGAGCTTCAATGCTTTTCGCGGCTATCAGCGGTTCGACGACAAGCAATCCCGTTTCGTCGGTCGATACGACGCGGACCGTCTCGCCGGTGGCGAGCTTCCGGTCGGCAGTCGTTATCGCGTCGACCTCGATGAGCGTCTCCTGAACCGTAATGCTAATCTTGCCACGACCTGTACCGTTAGGAGGTATCGGAATATAGACGCGGCCGGTCTTGCCTATGGCGTTGCCGAGGTCGATGTTGCCGCAGGACTGAAGCGTCATCGCGGCCTTCATGAGGTAGAACATTCCGACAAGCGCCGCCGCTCCGAAGACGATCGAGAGTATAACAGACAGCGTCGTGTTGATACCCGCGCCGGTCAGGACGACGCCGCTCCAGCCGCCGATGCAGAGCATCGCGATGATGCCGCGCAGCGAGAACAGCGCAGCGCCCCCGTCATGGCCGTCGGACGAATCGGAATCGTCGCCGGCGTCTATTCCGTCAGCGCTCGGGTCGTCTATATCGGATACGTCGACGCTGTCGTAGCCGCCGTCGAATCCGCCGTCGGCATCGTGCGACGCGCCTATGCCGAAAAACAGCAATATGGTCTGAACGATTAATATAAGCGTAGAAGGAATGGCGATAAACGCAAAGATTCTACCGATAGCTCCGAGTGATTCCCACCATGCTGCCATCACAAGTCACCTGCCTTTCTCAGTATCAATTTTTCTTCGCTCGTCGGGATAGCCGATAGCGGAGGGTCCGGACGATTCCAGACGCACGAGAAGATCGTCTGCTTTTTTCTTGACGATCGACGCGTAATATGATGTTAAGATAATTTCGAGCGCAGCGCACAGCCGTCTTCTGTCGCCCGGCGCTCTTTCCTCGAAATCCTCCGTCACGGCGAGTATCGCGTTGCGAAGATCGACCTCGTTTGCCGACGTTTCGCCGGATATGATGTCCGCGACGGTGCAGATGTAATCGTACAGCTGCGATTCCGGGATGATATCGTCATCTCTGCACGCCGGATCGCCGTTGATGAACCGGAGCAGAAACGATATTTTTCCGAGCTGCATCGTGTCGCGGAGCATGTTTATAATCAATATACGCGCTACGCAGTCAATGTTGTACTGTTTGTTGACCGGATTCACCACCCAGCCGCGCTTCACCCAGTTCTGAAGTGTCGAGCCGTCGACCGCGGATATCTCTCTTATCTGAGCGAGCATGATGCCGTCCGTGATGAAGAATATCTTTTTAAGAAACTCCATACCCGTCACGCCGCCCATATCGGAGCGCTTCAGTATCGTACCGGGTATATACTCGTTTTTTAACTCAAGGTACAAGCGTATACCTCCCCTCGTTTCTTTATCAACCTTTTGACTAGATTATACCATGCAGTCATGTGATTGTCAATAGCTTTATGATGATTTTTTCACAAACTCATTCTATGATATGTATGTCCGCAAATGTTGTAAATTATCAAAATTCATTATGTATATTAATAAAAATATTGTTACTGAATAGCCCCGATATTGTTGATTATTCGGAAATGCGTGATATAATATAATAAGTCCGGTTGTTCACTTTATATACCTTTCGGAGCGTTTTCGATGTTTTACAATGATCTTAAAGAAAAAATTGTGTATGTCGGCCAGGCCCGCAACAACAGTTTTCTTGAAGTTCAGCTCGCGGGAGTGACGTTTCCAAACCCGGAATACAGCATCGTCCGCAGCGCTTGTAGAATGCATGTATTTGAATATGTTGTGTCCGGAAAAGGCTACATAGTGAAAAAAGACAAGCGTTACGAGGTCGGCCCGGGTGACTTTTACTATCTCGGAGCGGACGAATCGGCATATTACTACTCCGACAAAAACGATCCGTACGAAAAGCTTTGGGTGAACGTCTCGGGAGGGCTGATCGACTCGCTTGCGTCGGCCTTTGGTTTCACGGCGGTGACGATACGCCACATCAACGTCAGACAGAACTTCCTCGAGATTCATGATATTCTTGAGCATGTAAACTCCGAAAACTACTCGCAGAAGATGCGCGACGTGTCGCGATGCTTCTTCAACCTGATGATGGACGTGCAGAGTGGCGCCATCTTCCCCGTTTCGGCGCCCGATTCTGGGCTCGCTGAGCAGATCCGCGCCTTCATCGACGACAATCTGTACACAGACATAGATCTCGACGACGCGATGGAGGTTTTCCACATAACAAAAGTGCATATCATACGCGTCTTCAAAAACGCATTCGGCATAACGCCGATGCAGTACATGATTAAAAAACGCACGGAGGTCGCGGGAAGCCTGCTCGACAACACTGTTATGCCGATCAAGGAGATATCCGCGCTTCTGCGCTACTCGAACACGCAGCATTTCTCGAACTCATTCAAGAAGTGCACGGGTTTGTCGCCGAACGAGCGCAGGAAGCTCTCTCAGGCAGCGGAAAAATAAAAAAAACAGGCGGACGATTCGTCCGCCTGTTTTGATGTACCAAACAGCGAGTTAAAACTAAACAGGCTTATTTATATTTGCGCTTTCTCGCAGCTTCTGATTTCTTTTTCTTCTTTACACTGGGTTTCTCGTAATGCTCTCTCTTGCGAAGCTCTGCGAGAACGCCGGAGCGGGCGCACTGACGTTTAAAACGGCGAAGAGCGCTGTCAAGCGATTCGTTTTCTTTTACTCTGATTTCGGCCATCCTTTATCCCTCCCCCCGTTTTAGCCAAATTGCGTTACCTACCGAATAATTATATCAGAATTATCCTTATGTGTCAAGCTGTTTATTTTATTTGACGACAATGTTGACGATTTTTCCGGGGACGTATATCTCCTTGACGATGCTCTTTCCTTCGAGCGCGGCGACCACTTTCTGGTCGGCCTTCGCGTCGTTTATCGCCTCTTCCTTCGTCGCAGAGCGGTTGATCATAATGGTGGCGCGGAGCTTTCCGTTGACCTGAACCGCGACCTCGATCATATCGTCGACCGTTTTGGCTTCGTCCCACGTCGGCCACGAAGAAAGCGACAGGAGCTCCTTGTGTCCGAGATTAGACCACATCTCCTCGGAGAGATGCGGCGCGAACGGGCAGAGGATGGCGAGGAAGGTCTCGAGCTCGTTTTTCGTCAGCGTGCCGGCGTCGTAAATGTCGTTCAGCAGCGACATCATCGCTGCGATCGCCGTGTTGAACTTCATGTTGCCAATGTCTTCGCTGACTTTTTTGACCGTCTTGTGGAAGTCAGCGTCGAGCCGGGGCGTCGCGCCCGTGCCTTTGACAAGCTCGGCGAGCCCCGCCACGCGGTCGAGGAAGCGCTTGCAGCCGCGGATCGCCGCGGGCGACCATGGCGCAGACTTTTCGAAGTCGCCGATGAACATCTCATACAGGCGCAGCGTGTCGGCACCGAATTCGGCTATGACGTCGTCGGGGTTGATGACGTTGCCGCGCGACTTCGACATCTTCTCGCCGTTTTCGCCGAGTATCATGCCGTGCGCGGTGCGCTTCAGGTACGGTTCCTTGCAGTGCAGTACGCCTATATCGTAGAGGAATTTCGCCCAGAAGCGCGAGTAGAGCAGGTGCAGCGTGACGTGCTCCATGCCGCCGTTGTACCAGTCTACCGGCATCCAGTAGTCGAGAGCTTCCTTGGACGCGAGCGCGTCCTTGCACTTCGGGTCGCAGTAGCGCAGGAAGTACCATGAGCTGCCGGCCCAGTTCGGCATCGTGTCCGTCTCGCGCTTGGCGGGGCCGCCGCAATGCGGGCATGTCGTGTTGACCCAGTTGGTCATCTTGGATAGCGGTGATTCGCCGTCGTCGGTCGGCTCGTAGTTCTCGACGTCGGGCAGCAGCAGCGGGAGCTGATCCTCGGGCAGCGGCATCCAGCCGCACTTTTCGCAGTAGACCATCGGCACGGGCTCGCCCCAGTAGCGCTGACGCGAGAACACCCAATCGCGCAGCTTGTAGTTGACCTTCGCGCGGCCGATTCCCTTTTCCTCGAGCCAAGCGACGATCTTCTTCTTCGCATCGGCGACCTCGAGGCCGTTGAGGAAGTCGGAGTTGCACATGATACCGGTTTCTACATCCGTGAAGGCTTCCTTCTCAACGTCGCCGCCGGCGACGACCTCGATTATGGGCAGCCCGAACTTCTTCGCGAACTCCCAGTCGCGCGTGTCGTGCGCCGGAACAGCCATGATGGCGCCGGTGCCGTATGTGGCGAGCACGTAGTCGGAGATATAGATCGGTATCTCCTTGCCGTTAACGGGATTTATCGCCGCGACGCCGCAGAGGCGAACGCCGGTTTTTTCTTTCGCCATTTCGGTGCGCTCGAAGTCGGACTTTTTCGCGGCTTCTGCTTTGTATGCTTCGATTTCTTCGAAGTTCTCGAGATTGTCGCGCCATTTGTCGATAAGCGCGTGCTCGGGCGACATGACCATGTATGTCGCGCCGAAGAGCGTGTCGGGGCGCGTCGTATATACAGTGACGGTGTCGCCCGTCGTCGCGGCGAAATTTACCTCGGCGCCTTCGCTGCGGCCGATCCAGTTGATCTCCTGCGTTTTGACGCGTTCGATGAAGTCGAGGTCGGCGAGGTCGTCGATCAGTCGCTGCGCGTATTCGGTGATCTTCAGCATCCACTGGCTCTTGTCCTTGTGGACAACCTCGGAGCCGCATCTTTCGCAAACGCCGTTTACAACCTCCTCGTTAGCGAGAACAACTTTACAGGAAGTGCAGAAATTGACCGTCATCTCTTTTTTATACGCAAGACCGTGCTTGTAAAGCTGCAGGAATATCCACTGCGTCCACCTGAAATATTCGGGGTCGGTCGTGTTGATCTCGCGCGACCAGTCGAATGAAAGGCCGAGTGATTTCAGCTGCTCTTTGAAGCGCGCGATGTTTTTTTCCGTAACCTTCGCGGGGTGGATGTGGTTCTTTATCGCGTAGTTTTCGGTAGGAAGTCCGAACGCGTCCCAACCCATCGGGAACAGGACGTTA
>DBRA01000023.1:14635-18616 GCA_002305445.1 Clostridiales bacterium UBA1380
TGCAGACCCTGGCCGGATGGATACGGAAACTCGATCAGCGCGTAATACTTCTTGCGCGTATAGTCGTTCTTCGCTTCAAAGGCATGCTCCGCTTCCCAGCGGTCCTGCCACTTTTTATCTATCTGTGAAAACTCGTACTTCATTTTCTGCGTCTTCCTTATATGAATGAATGAATTTTACTGTACAAGAAGCGCCGAAATGTCAACCTCGACGGCGTCTGTCCAGAGCTTGTCGAGCTTATACAGGTTGCGTGCTTCCGGATTGAATATGTGGGCGATCACCGAGCCGTAGTCGAGCAGCACCCAGCTTCCGGTATCGGCGCCCTCGACGCGGAGCGCTTCCCTGCCGCCCATCGACATCTTAAAGCGCACCTCGTCCGCAAGAGAGCGAATCTGCGTGTTCGACGTGCCCGTGCAGATTACAAAATAGTCGGCGATAATCGTCTGCTTCTCGACATACAGCAGCTTAATGTCCTTTGCCTTTTTCGAGTCGAGCAGGCGGATGATCATATCCGCAGTCTCCTTCGGACCGGCATGTTCGAGAGAACCGGGCGTCGGCTTGATTTCTTCGTATAATGGCATTTTATATCCCCTGTTCGTATTTTATATGTCATTCGCAGCCGGAACGGTTCATAAAGCGCATGATGTGATAAATTATCGTCTGTATGCTTCTCTCAATCGTTTTTCAGCATCGGTATCGTCAGCTCGCCGCCGGCGATTTCGTCTCCGCTGAACTTCGACTCGATGACGTAATCGGCGTTGCCGAGGTAAATCTGGTAGACGTCGTTGTCCTGCTCGTTTGTGAAGACGAAATTCTTATCGAATATATCGTCCGATATGTCGGTGTTGTAGATATTGAAGTATTCGTTGATATATTTGAGCGTCTCGGGGCGGTTCATTACATAATATGAGGCGTTCTGCTTGCCGTTCCAGACCCATGTCGCCGTACCGGGCAGCGTCATCATCGTGATGTCGGACAGATTGATTCCGAAAGCCGCCTTCGCCATGTAGATCATATCGGCCACGGGCATGTCGGTTGTGACGTACGAGTAGACCTGCTCGATTATCTTAGCAAGTCGGTCGACGGTAAGGTTGCTCTTGACCTGCTGCAGGAATGCCGTCATAAAAACCTTCTGCGCGTTGACGCGGCCGATATCGGCCTGAACATAACCGGAGCGGAAGCGGACGAACTTCTCCGCGGCCGCACCGTCGAGATGCTGGCCGTTGCCTGCCTTGAAGTGGATATACAGATCCTGCGTCGGATCCTCGTAATCCATGTCCGCGGGGATGTCCACTGTAACGCCGCCGACGGCGTCGACGATGTTGCGGAAGCCGGCAAGGTCCATGATCGCGCTGTAGTGTATCTTTATGCAGAGGTTCTTTTCAAGCAGCGACTTAAACTCGACCAGCGAATAAAGAATGGAGTCGCTGCCGGTCTTACCCGAATTCTTTTTAATGGCGCCGAACACCGCGTTCAGTTTATGCGACACCATGCCGACTTCGACGTATGTGTCGCGCGGTATCTGCAGAAGCGCTATTTTACCGGTATTAGTGTCGAAGTTTATAACCATCATGACGTCGGTGTTGATGCCGGCGTGGTCGTAACCCATTACCAGGAAGTTGTATACGCCGTCTTTGGGGACATATTTAATGTTCTTTCCGGCGCTTGCTCCGGTGTCCGCCACCGCGGCCGTGTCGTCGCCGGGCTTCGTGACCGCAGCGTCGTCCGTCACATCGTTACCGCCGACGTCGAACGGCAGATCCTCCGGATCGAAAGTCGGTTTATAATAAAGCATAAAAGCGCTTGACAGCGAGCAAACGGCCAAGACCGCTATAATAACAATTATCACAGCGGTTTTCGCCGCGCCCTTTTTTCCGAGATTCATCATATTTTTGCTCCGTTTACATCCAAAAATATCGTCAGCGGGCGGCGAGTACGGCTATGAAATGATTCCGCGCTTCGGTCGTTTCGCGTGCGATAACGGCACCGTCTTCGATCAATCCGCGAAGCGTCATGTCAAACGATAATACAAGCGTTTCACAAAGCGCAAACAGTCGCTCCGATTCGTTTTCGGCTTTTTTTATTTTATTATAAAATATTTTACGCAGCTCTATACAGTCCCCGAAGCTGCGCGTCGGCTCTATATAGTCCGCGAGGTACAGCAGCATGTCGGCCAGCTTCATGTCCGCGGCGCCCGTCGTGTGAAAACGCACCGCACGGATGACGGACTCGTCCGCAAAATCGGGAAAGTCGCGCGGGATTATCGCCGCGGCGGTCTTCGCATGAAAAACCTTCGGCGACAGAGTATCATATTCTCCGACTATTATACCAAATTCGGAACATATTTGCAACTGCGATTCAAGTTCGAGCTTTTTTGTAATATCATGTAGAAGCGCGGCGGCTCTCAGCTTCGACGAGAACGATTCGTCGCCGGGCATGAAAATATCCGCAAGCGCTGCCGCTTCCTCTTCGACGGCCAGCGTATGCGCATATCTTTTCGGTTTCAGGTACGGTTTTACTGCTTCGCGCAGCTCCGCGAGCTCTCTGTCCGAGTATACTGTTTCTTCCATTGTCAACCTTTGCTTTCATTCAACTGTATGAGTCAGGTTCCGTAGAGCCTGTTTTTTACGATGTAATCGGCGACGCATTGCGGAACAAGGCCGCGCCAGTCGCCGCCGGACTCAATCGCTTCGCGCACGCATGTTGACGAGAGCGGCATCGGCGGCAGGTCGAGCCATGCGATCGACGCGTTATACTTTTTGACGTATTCGAGCCGTTTTTGTTCGGCCGTATCGTCGTTTTCGTATCTTTTTGCGCAGACGACCGTCGCGAGCGCGAAAATTCTTTCGGGTTCGTGCCATGTGTCGAGCGTCATCAGCATGTCCGCGCCGCATAAAAACAGCAGCTCGCCGCCGTAAATCCGCGTCAGCGCCGCGAGCGTGTCGGACGTATAGCTCTTGCCCGAACGCTTGAGCTCGATATCCGAAACCTCGGTTATTCCGCGCAAGCCCTCGAAGGCGAGGCGCGCCATGTCGCGGCGCGTCGCCGGGTCGTCGTTATCGATCTTTTTATGCGGGGGTACGGACGTCGGAACGACGATGAGCCTGTCGAGCGCGAACTGATCTATAAATGCTTCGGCGATGCGCACGTGCGCGTTATGCGGTGGGTTGAACGAACCGCCGAATACGCCTGTCCTTGTCACGGCAGCACTATTTTTCTGTTCTTCGGGTCCTTTGCCCTGCGGTATAGCACGAAGCGCGAGCCGATCACGGTCACGACCTCGGACTGCGTCCGCCCGGCTATCGTTTCCGCGGTCTCCCTGACGGTTTCGGGCGCGGTTTCGAGTATGCGGGCCTTGACGAGTTCGCGGGCTTCGAGCGCGTCCGATATGCCGGCGGTGATCTCCGGCGTGACGCCGCCCTTGCCTATCTGGTATATCGTGTCGATCCCGTTCGCAAGCGAGCGCAGATACGCGCGTTGTTTGCTGTTCAGCATATTATATCCTTTTTACTTTATGTGTTTTTTCAGTTCGGCGGCAAACGCCCTCATCGCCACGCCGCGATGGCTGACGGAGCTTTTCTCGCTCTCCGTTAGCTGCGCGAACGTCCTGCCGAGCGGCGGGTAGCAGAACACAGGGTCATAGCCGAAGCCGATATCGCCGCGGCGACCGTCTATGATGATACCGTGCGCTTCGCCGGTCACGACAAATTCATCGCCGTCCGGCATTACGCAGCCTATCGCGCATACGAACTTCGCGCGCCTGTCGGCGACACCCGCGAGTTTGCCCAGCAGCTTATCGATGTTCGTGTTATCGTCCGCATCGCGCCCGTCTGTTGACGCATAGCGCGCGCTGTATATGCCCGGCTCGCCGCCGAGCGCTTCGACGCAGAGGCCCGAATCGTCGCCGACGCCGATCCCGCCGAGCGCCGCCGCGGCCCGCGCCTTGATCAGCGCGTTTTCGGCGAAGCTTTCGCCGTCTTC
>DBRA01000015.1 GCA_002305445.1 Clostridiales bacterium UBA1380
CCTTTTTTCATGTTTTTGCGATTTCTTTGATTCTTTTTAAAAATAGCTCCATTGTTTTCCACAAAAATCAACATATTCTCAAGCGTCGATTGCCTTATACAATATGTTGTGAGTATAAAAACCGCCGCACGTGCGAATACTCTCTAAAGTTAGATTACTACATTTACAAGGCGGATAAAATATGTCTGACGAAAATAAAACCGAACAGACCGAAAACGACGGCAGCAAGGTCACAAACAGGATAAGGTGCATTCAGATAGTGGGTCAGGTGGAGGGACACTACGACCTCGGCGCCGGACAGAAGTCGACGAAGTACGAGCACATCCTTCCGCTGCTCTTCGAGATCGAGCAGAGCCCGGAGGTCGACGGGCTGATGCTGCTGCTCAACACCATGGGCGGCGACGTCGAAGCCGGACTCGCGATAGCCGAGCTGATCGCGTCGATGACGAAGCCGAGCGTCTCGCTCGTGCTCGGCGGCTCGCACTCGATCGGCGTCCCTCTCGCCGTCAGCGCAAAAAAGTCCTTCATCGTGCCGAGCGCGACGATGACGATCCACCCGGTGCGCATCTCCGGGACCGTGCTCGGCACGCCCGAAACCTACATCCACCTCAACCGGATGCAGGACCGCATCACCGACTTCGTGACGTCGCACTCGCGCATCACGGCCGACAAGTTCCGCGAGTACCTTTTCCGCAAGGACGAGCTGTCCACCGACACAGGCTCCGTACTCGAGGGCAAGGAAGCGGTCGACTGCGGCCTGATCGACTCGATCGGCGGGCTTAAGGAAGCGCTTGATTTGCTAAGGCAGGAAACAAAGGCGCAGTAGGGCAGGCGGCGATATCTCTTTAAATTCGCCGCGCATTTTAACACCGCTGTTTGCTCTCCCGGCGCGCTGACAACGCGCTTGCACCGGCCACGCACGCCGGCGCGCCGCGCAGCCGATAACAGAAAGCTCCCTTTTATCCTAAAGGGAGCTTTTATTCGCTTATAATATTATCTTAATGATGCTTTTTCAACCTCAATATCCAACAGAGCTTTTACCTCAATCCAAATATCCTTCTCTGTACAGCAGCTCGGCCATCAGCACTGCGCCGCCGGCAGCGCCGCGCAGCGTGTTGTGCGCGAGGCCGACGAACTTCCAGTCAAAGACGGTGTCCTCGCGGAGGCGGCCGAGCGACACGCCCATGCCGTTATACAGGTCGCGGTCGAGCGCGGCCTGCGGGCGGTCGGGCTCGTCATAATAAGTTATGAAGTGTTCGGGCGCGGAGGGCAGCTTCAGCTGCTGCGGGCGGCCTTCGCAGGCGGCCCAGCGCTCGAGGATCTCCTCGCGCGTCGGCTTGCGGTCGAAGCTGACGAAGACGGCGGCCGTATGGCCGTCGGTGACGGGGATGCGGATGCACTGCGTCGTGATAAGCGGCTCCTTCGCGTCGACGATGACGCCGTCCTTCACCTCGCCCCATACCTTGAGCGGCTCTTTCTCGCTCTTCTCCTCCTCGCCGGAAATATACGGGATGACGTTGTCGATCATGGCGGGCCAGTCGGCGAACGTCTTGCCCGCGCCGGATATGGCCTGATACGTCGTGGCGACGACGGTTTTGACGCCGAACTCGCGCAGCGGCGACAGGGCGGCGACGTACGGCTGTATCGAGCAGTTCGGCTTGACGGCGACGAAGCCGCGCTTTGTGCCGAGGCGGGCGCGCTGCGCGGGGATGACCGCGATATGGTCGGCGTTGACCTCGGGGACGAGCATCGGGACGTCCGGAGTGTGGCGGTGCGCGCTGTTGTTGGACACGACCGGCACCTCGGCGCGCGCGTACGCTTCCTCGAGCGCGCGGATCTCGTCCTTTTTCATGTCGACGGCGCAGAACACGAAGTCGACCTTCGCCTTTACGGCTTCGATGTCGGACGCGTCGATGACGACGAGCGGTGCAGCCTCCGGCGGGACGGGCGATTGCATTTTCCAGCGGCCGCCGACAGCTTCCGCGTATGTCATGCCGGCGCTGCGCGGACTTGCAGCGACGGCCGTTAGTTCAAAGTACGGGTGGTTATGCAGCAGGGTGACGAAGCGCTGTCCGACCATGCCGGTTGCCCCGACGACACCAGCGCGGAGTTTCTTCATGACGTAACATCCTTTCCGGTTCGGTTTTTGCTTTCGGGTCTTCTTGTATCCATTATATGAGACGTGAATATTAGAGTTTATTATATCACCGCGCGCGCCGATTGTCAACCGCGGTTCTTGACAAAACCGTTTGAAACGGGGTATAATATAATAATATTTCCGCACATCAAACGGCGGGCCGCAGCCTTGCGGCGAAATGCCGGAACAGCATGTTAAAGCGAGCCGTATGATGTGAAAAAATTGCCGATTTTGCATGATGCGCGGCAGGCCGGTGTATGCCGCGGCGCGTGCGATGCGGCGCCCCGCCAGATGTGACCGCATCCGGCGGCGGACAGAATGCCGCAGCCGCACAGGAACGCACGCGGTACAACGCCGCAGCCGCACACGCAGCGGCCGCCCTCCCGGGGCGCGCCGCCGGCGCCGCCGTGCCTTTTGTATAATCCGGCATATAAGCAGATAATATTTTCATACCATTAAAGGAGAACATAGTTATGGAGATCGAAGCCACGCAGACGGACGGCGTCATGCCGACCGCCGAAAAATTCGGCACAAAGGGGCTGACCTTTGACGATGTGCTGCTCATACCCGCGAAGAGCGACATCCTGCCCGCCGATATCAATCTGTCGACGAAGCTGACGAAGAAGATCACGCTCAACATCCCGCTCATGAGCGCGGCGATGGACACCGTGACCGAATCGGCGCTGGCGATAGCGATGGCGCGCGAGGGCGGCGCGGGAACGATCCACAAGAACATGCCGATCGAGCGCCAGGTGGACGAGGTCGAGCGCGTCAAGCGCTCCGAAAACGGCGTCATCACCAACCCGTTCTCGCTCGGGCCGGACAACTATGTCTACGAAGCCGACGAGCTGATGGCAAAATTCAAGATCAGCGGCGTGCCGATAGTCGACGGCGACAAAAAGCTCGTCGGCATCATCACCAACCGCGACATGCGCTTCATGACCGACCACAACGTGCCGATCAAGGACGTCATGACGAAGGAGAACCTCGTCGTGACGCACGAGGGCACGACGCTCGAGCAGGCGAAGGAGATCCTGCGCGCGCATAAGATCGAAAAGCTGCCGATCGTCGACGAGGAGTTCCACCTGAAAGGCCTCATCACGATCAAGGACATCGAAAAGGCGGAGCGTTACCCGAACGCGGCGAAGGACGCGCGCGGCCGCCTTATCTGCGGCGCCGCCATCGGCGCGACGAAGGACGTCCTCGAGCGCGCCGCCGCGCTGCTCGCCGTCGGCGCCGACTTCCTCGTGCTCGACAGCGCGCACGGCCACAGCGGCAACATCATGCGCTCCATCGCTCTCATCAAGGAGAAGTTCCCGGACTGCCAGCTCATCGCCGGCAACGTCGCGACGGGCGAGGCGACCGAGGATCTGATCCTTGCCGGCGCGGACGCCGTCAAGGTCGGCATGGGCCCCGGCTCCATCTGCACGACGCGCGTCGTCGCGGGCATCGGCGTGCCGCAGATCACCGCCGTGTGGGATGCGTACAACGCCGCCGCGAAGCACGGCATTCCGATCATCGCGGACGGCGGCGTCAAGTACTCCGGCGACCTCACGAAGGCGATCGCGGCGGGCGCAAGCGTCGTCATGATCGGTTCGCTCTTCGCGGGCTGCGAGGAGTCGCCCGGCGAAAGCGAGATCTATCAGGGCCGCCGCTTCAAGGTCTACCGCGGCATGGGCAGCCTTGCTGCGATGGAGAAGGGCAGCCGCGACCGCTACTTCCAGGAGGGCAACAGGAAGCTCGTACCCGAAGGCGTCGAAGGCCGCGTCCCGTACAAGGGACCGCTGTCCGACACCGTGTACCAGCTCATGGGCGGCCTGCGCTCCGGCATGGGCTACTGCGGCACGGCGACGATCGAGGCGCTGCAGGCAGGCGGCCGCTTCATCCGCATATCCGGCGCGGGTCTGCGCGAGAGCCACCCGCACGACATCAGCATCACGAAGGAAGCACCGAACTACAGCGTTCAGGTTGACTGACGCGCACTTATTAAGGAGGTAAAATCAGAGAATTGGATTACTTCGACAAAGACGGAAAGCCGATAAAGGTCACCTACATCGGCGACAGGATTAAGAAGATCATCGTTATCGCGGCGATAATTATCGCCGTCGTCGCCATCGGCAGCACATGCTGGTACACCGTCGACGAAAAGCAGCAGGCTGTCGTCACGACGTTCGGCAGGGTCACGGGCGTCACCGGAGCGGGCATGCACTTCAAGCTCCCGTTCGGCATACAGAAGGCCCACAAGGTAGACGTCAACGTTTACCGCAAGATAGAGCTCGGCTACCGCTCGACCGGCGACGGCGCGAGCACCGTCGTCGAAAAGGAGTCGAAGATGATAACGGGCGACTACAACATCGTCAACGTCGACTTCTTCATCGAGTACAAGGTATCCAACCCCGAGAAGTTCCTGTTCGCTTCCAAAGACCCTGAGCAGATACTGAAAAACCTCGTGCAGAGCCAGATACGCAATGTCGTCGGCTCGTACAAGGTCGACAGAGTACTGACCGACGGCAAGTCGGAGATTCAGCAGAAGGTCAAGGACATGACGTCCGAGATCCTCACGGAGTACGACATAGGTCTGATCCTCACAGACGTCAAGATTCAGGACTCGGAGCCGCCGACGGCGAGCGTCATCGAGGCGTTCAAGAACGTCGAGACCGCGAAGCAGAAGGCGGAGACGCTGATAAACGAAGCGAGGGCGTATCAGAACCAGAAGCTGCCCGAGGCGCAGGCGCAGGCCGACCAGCTTAAGCAGAACGCCGAGTACCTCAAGCAGAACCGCATCAACGACGCCGTCAAGGCGGTCGCGATGTTCGAGGCGATGTACGCCGAATATGAGAAGAACCCCGACATAACGCGGTCGCGCATGTATTACGAGGCGCTGACGTCGGCGCTGCCGGGCGTCAGGCTGTTTATCGACGTATCCGACGGCACAACGAACAAGCTGCTGCCGCTCGAAAGCTTCATCGGAGAGGAGGCGGGTGAGTAATGGCGGTCACCGGAATGCCAAAATCTAAGAAAAAAACATCGCGCGGGCTCATAATCGTGATAATCATCGCCCTGCTTCTCATAATCACGCTCGCGAACTCGCTGTATACGGTAGCCGAAAACGAATACGCCGCAGTAGTGCGCTTCTCCAAGATCGAGTACATAAAGGACACCGCCGGCATCGCGCTCAAGGTGCCGTTCATCGACAGCGTGCTGCGCTTCCCGCGCACGACGCTGCTCTACGACGTCCCCGAATCCGAGGTGCTCACCGCCGACAAGAAGAACATGACCGTCGACTGCTACCTGATCTGGGAGATAACAGACCCGCAGACGTTCTACCAGACGCTCGGCACGATCGCCGAAGCCGAGGCGCGCCTCGACGCGATCACTTACAACGCGTTCAAGAACCTCATGGGCACGCTGCAGCAGAGCGACATCATAAACGAAGACGATCCCGAAGAGCGCAACGTTATATACGAGGACATCGCCGTCGACGTCGCGAACATCGCCAAGACATACGGCATCGGCGTCAAGGACATCAAAATTAAGCGCTTCGACCTGCCATCCGACAACGAGCAGGCGGTCTACGCGCGCATGATCTCCGAGCGCACTCAGATCGCCGAGAAGTACACCGCCGACGGCGAGCTGTCCGCCGCGGTCATACGCAACGAGGTCGACAAGACCGTCAACATCACAATATCCGACGCCGAAGCCGAAGCGGAGCGCATCATCGCCGAGGGCGAAGCCGAGTACATGCGCCGCCTCGCCGAAGCGTACAACACCGAGGACAAGAAGTCGTTCTACGAGTTCATGCTCGCGCTCGACGCGCTCAAGGCGTCGCTCAACGGCTCCGACAAGACCGTCATCATCGGCGCGGACTCGCCGCTGGGCAGGCTGCTGC
>DBRA01000072.1 GCA_002305445.1 Clostridiales bacterium UBA1380
GGCTGCTGCGTGTGTTCTGCGGGCGCGTTTGATATCTTCTCTTCGACGGTGTTTTCACCGCGGATGTCGTCTACGTTCATCGGGTACTCCGTTTCTCCGCCCCTCGGTATATTTATGTCCGCGCGCGCTGCGGGACGGCATTGGCGCACGCGCTTATGTCAGCCTATTACAGCTTTCTTTACTTCATCCGCCGCTTCGGGCGATACGAGCGCCGTTACGAGCGCGTAGCCGAACTGCGCGGACGAACCCATTGCCCGCGCCGTTATGAGCGGGAAAGCCTTGTCGTCTCCGATATCGGTTACTACGCCTTCGTCGATGTATTCCGCTCCGTACAGGTACTTTTCAAACCCGGGATAGCAGGTCGCGCGCCTGCCCTCGAGCAGACCCAGCCTGCCGGGCACGGACGGAGCCGCGCATATCGCCGCGATCATCGCTCCGCGCGCGCACGCGTCCTTGAGCATCGCCGCAACGGCTTCCGAGGCGGCCAGGTTTTCGGTGCCGGCCTTGCCGCCGGGCAGTATGACGGCGTCGGGCGGTTCGACCGAACCGTCGAGTAAGCCGTCGGCCAGAATCGTCACGCCGTGCGAGCTGCGCACAAACGGCTTATCGCCGTCTCCGACGCACAGCGTTTTAACCTCGACGCCGGCGCGGCGCAGTATATCGAGAGGGCAGACGGCTTCGGTCATCTCGAAACCGTCGGCTAAAAGCATGTACACCATAATAAAAGCCGCCTCCTTAACCTTCGAAAAGTATATCGGCGAAAAGCTCGCGTCCTCCGGCGAGAGCGCCGGTAAAATCGCGCCAGAGCGCCTTCGGACGTATGGCATGGAGATTACGCACTTCGTCCATTCTACTTATTATATAGCCGCCGCGTCCGGATAGAAAGCTGAAATCGTAAATATTTACTGAATATTCACTATTTTCCGCGACGATATAACCGAAAATCCCGTCGCCGTCGCGCAGATACGATATGGCGCAGTTTTCCGCGGCGGCGAGAAACGCGCGTCCGTCGAGCATAATGCGCGCAACTCGTCCGTCCGCTTCCGCGAGCGACATAAGACGCGCCGTATCGCCGTCGAACGGCGAAAGCGGCAGCGACGCGTACTCGTCCTGCGAAAGCACGAGCGGCGGCGCGCCGAACATGGGCAGAAGACCCGCGGCCTCGCGGTCGAAGCCGAGCGCGCGGTACATAGAGAACAGCTCCGGCCGCGCCGGAACAAGCGCCGCGAAAGCGTCGCCCCTCGCTTCAAGCTGCGTCAGGATGTTTTCGCAGAACGCGCGGAAAAGGCCGTGCCCGCGCATGTCCTCCCGCACGGTCATGGCGTACAGGTACGACCCTCGCACGGGTTTTATGCCGCCGCGCTCCGCAGATAATCCCGCGCCGCCCGTCGCCGCGCCTGTATCTTCTGCGGCCGCGCCGGATGCGCGCGCGGATATCCTGCCGGCTCCCGCGCCCGCGGCAACGCCTGCGGTGCGCGCCGCGCCTGTCATCGTCGCGCCCATCGCGCACGCGCCGGCTGCGGCTTCGCCGTTATGGTGCAGCAGGAATATATCGCGCTCCGCGCCGGACGCGGAGAGGACGGCTCTCGCCTCCTCCTCCGTGTCGCCGAACGCCGCGGTCCACAGCGGCAGGTATTCCGGCAGCAGTTCGACACCGCCGGACGCAAACTCTATGCTGTCAGGCTTCATTGCGCAGCACCAGCTCCATGAACTGCTGTTTTGTGATAAGCACGTCGCGCGGCTTCGGACCGTTCGGCGGACTGACGTAGCCGAGCTCCTGCATGCGGTCGATCAGCTTGGCCGAGCGGCCGTAGCCGAGAGACAGGCACCGCTGGATGAGAGACGTCGATATCTTTCCGTTTTCGACCGCGAGCTCGATCGCGGGGCGCAGCATCGGATCTTCTTCGCCGCCGCCGCCGTCGATACCGCCAAGCGACGCGGCACCCTTCTTGCCGGCGCCGCAGCGCGCGGCTTCGCGCTCGATCTCGTCGATGACGGAGTCGGAGTAGCCGACGCCGCCCGACTTCTCCTTGATGAAATCGGTGATCGCCTCGACCTCGCTCTCGGAGACGAACGCGCCCTGCACGCGCACCGGCTTCGTCGCCGAAACGGGCGCGTACAGCATGTCTCCGCGGCCGATCAGCTTCTCCGCGCCGGCTATGTCGATGATTGTGCGCGAGTCCACCTGGCTCGCGACCGTGAACGCGATTCGCGACGGAATGTTCGCCTTGATCAGACCCGTGATGACGTCGACGGACGGGCGCTGCGTGCCGATGATCAGATGCATTCCGGCGGCGCGCGCCTTCTGCGCGAGGCGGCAGATCGAGTTTTCGACGTCGTCGGGCGCGGTCATCATGAGGTCGGCGAGCTCGTCTATAATTATGACGATGTTCGGTAAAAATTCATAGTCGGGATCGTTTTTCGTGGCCTCGTTGTAATTTTGCAGGTTGCGCACGCCGACGGCCTCGATAAGCTCGAAGCGGCGCTCCATCTCAGTCACCGCCCAGGCGAGCGCGCCCGCCGCCTTCTTCGGGTCGGAAACGACGGGTACGAGCAGCTGCGGAATGCCGTTGTATATGTTCAGCTCGACCTTCTTCGGGTCGACGAGGATAAGCTTGACCTCGTCCGGCGTAGACTTGTAGAGCAGGCTCACGATTATCGAGTTGATGCAGACGGATTTACCCATGCCCGTCGCGCCCGCGATCAGCAGGTGCGGCATCTTCGCGATGTCGAGGTAAACGGGCGCGCCGGCGACGTCCGCGCCGAGGCAGGCCGTCAGCTTCGACGGCGCCGTCTTGAACGTTTCGTTTTCGATAAGGTCGCGCAGATAGACGGTCGCGGGAGCCTTATTCGGCACCTCGATGCCGACCGCGCTCTTGCCCGGTATCGGCGCTTCGATGCGCACGCCCGTCGTCGCCAGATTGAGCGCGATGTCGTCGACCAGGTTGGCGATGGAGCGCACCCTCGTTCCCGCCTCGGGCTGAAGCTCGTACCGCGTGATGGTCGGCCCGTGCTTTACGTCGCATATCTTCGTCTTGACGTTGAAGGAGCGCAGCGTGTCGACGAGCTTGATCGCGTTTTCGCGCAGCTCTTCGCGCGTCGCGCTGCTCTCGGTTTCGGCGCCGCCGCCCGATTTAAGCATAGAGACGGGCGGGAAGACGTACGGCGGCTTCTGCTGCTCATCCTTGGACGATGCGGCGAGCGCGCCTACGCTTTCGCGCTTGACGGAAAGCGCGGGCGGATTTTCGCCGGCGCTCTCCTCGTCGTCGCCCTGTTCCGTTTCGTGTTCGCCGCCGATGATGACCGCCTCTGGCTTTTCCTTGCCCTTCGCAATGCGGTCGAGTATGGCCGCGTCCTCGGGGTTGAGGAATATCTTGCGCAGCGGGTCTTCGCCGCGCGCGTTTGCGGGCTCGATCTTCTCGGTCGCGGCGGCGCCGGCCGGCTCATTGCCGGAAGTATCGCCCGCGGCGTCGGCAGAGACAGCCGCGGCTTTGTCGTTTACCTCGTTTATGTCGAGCACGGTGCGCGTGCCGGACGTGTCGTACGGCGTATCGGCGTTGCCGGACGCTTCGCGTTCGCGCGTGTTGCGCATGACCTCCTCGAATATCGCCTCGTCGATGTCGGCGCGCGCACCGGTCGAACTCATCGAATCCGCCGGCTCCGGTTCGGCGAAGACGTTTTCGTCGATGTGCGGCTTCTTCACCGGCCGCACATGGAAGATTTCCTTCTTGACCTTTTTGGGCGCTTCTGGCAGAAGCGGAAGCGGTGCTTCCGCGGGCGCGTCGGCCGCGGCGGATTTGTCGCGGCGCGGCTTTCCGCCGGATATGAATTTGTCGCGCTCCGCCGCCGCGGCGCGCTTCTCGCGCGCGATGTGTATCTTATAACGGATGTATGTCGCGCAGGTGAGCGGCGTCGCGCCGAGCATCGCCATGACGAACAGTATCAGCGCCGCGAAAACGATTATCAACGTGCCGACTGTGCCGAACACGCGGAGCAGCAGCGCGCCGATAAAGCCGCCGATGGCTCCGCCGCCCTTCTTGGCCGCGCCGTCGGCGAACAGCGACACGACGTTGAGCGTGCGCTCCGCGCCCGTGAAGATGTGGATCATGACCGCGAGCAGCACGAACGTGCCGAGCGAGCAGAGCAGGCGGCGCAGCAGGATGTTCTTCTTGTCGTCAGTGCGCCAGAACAGCGCAAGGTACACGAAAAACAGCGGTATCGTGTACGACGCCCCGGAGAATAATCCGAAGCTGACCGTGTAGACACCCCGCCCGAACGCGCCTGCCGCGTCAGGCCAGATAAGACAGACGGTCAAAAGCAGCGCGAGCACGCAGAGCAGATACGGCGCGGCCTGTGAAAAGAACGACGGCTCGCTTTCCTCGGGGCGCTCCTTTTTCTTTTTCGGCTCGGCCTTATTTGTCGGCTTCTTTTGCTTTATCTCTTTTATCTTATACTGTTCTGTTTTTTCCTTCTGTCCGGACTTTTTCTTTGTCCCGACGGCGTTTTTACCGGCCCCGGCCATTGTTTACCCCGTCTTCATTAATATATTACGCCGGGCGGGTGCGGATAAACCGTGCCGCCGGCGCGCATAATTACACAAAATACATTATATCATAAAGCCGGCGCAGTTGCAACCGCGCCGCGCGTCGTAATATGTCACGACAAGGGAAAGAGACGGTTATATAATCTTGATGCGATTACCTTTTGACGCTAAAAAAGTTCTTTTGTTCGCCGCGCTCTGTGTCGCGGCGGGCTTTTTGAACGGGCTTCTCGGCGCGGGCGGCGGAGCGCTGCTCGTGCCGATACTGTCGAAGGCGGCGAAAACCGACGAGGCGCGCCATGATGTCTTCGCCGTCACGGTCGCGTGC
>DBRA01000048.1 GCA_002305445.1 Clostridiales bacterium UBA1380
TATAATTGACATTCCAGGTAGGGCTCCAGATAACATAAGTTGAACTGCCTAACTTACCTATGTATGTTCCGTCCGCAAGCGTTTCTGTAGAATTCCAGTTGCTGCTTGTTGATGTATAGGTGTTGTTTTTCAGTTTAAGTCCGGTGATATTTAAACTTGCACTTGTACTTACCCATCCAAATACCGACCCGTTGCCAGCTGCCTGAAGGTCGTCACTGCAGGCGATAACGTTTACCTTGAAATTAGATACCGTGCATTGGTAAGAGTGATATTTGAGTTTGCTTGTCCGACAAGCGCGGCGCCCTTGGTGTACGCTGTAACCTCGCCGCCGTCAACGGTTACGTTCTCCATCGTGACTGTGCCGTTGTTGCATCCGACGACAACAGCGAGAGAGCTTGAACCGACTTTTTCTACTTTAGTTTCTTCATTGGTTGTTTGAATGCTGATATTTGCACCGGTAAATGTAATATTTTTAATCGTAAGCGTGCCTTTGTTAACACCGATAAATCCGGAATAATAGTAGCACGAACTTCCGCTGCCCGGTGTGCTCGAGGAAGGAGGCAAAAGGTATTTTGTTGATGTAAGACCTGTTATGGTATGACCTGCGCCGTCGATCGTTAATGTTTTCCCTGAAGGAATCTCAATCGGCATCCAGTCTTGACCGGTCAAATCGATGTCTGATGTTAACCTGATTGTGTCGCCGTCATTCGCTGCTGCGACAGCAGCCTGAAGCGACGTATACTCATTCGTGCCGATGGAGGCTACTACATCAGAGCCAGCATCAGCCGACACACCGGCGCAGAGACCTACCGTCATGACCGCTATCGCCGCGGCGATAATGAGCATGCGTAAAAATCCCGCTCTTTTCGTTTGTTTCTCCTTTTTTTTCATTATTAATTTTATTTATTTTCAAGCGCTGCCGCGCTTTAGTACTACATGTAACTCAACCGGTAGTTACATTTTTGTTGGCGTCAGCCGGATGAAAACAAAAAAATATTATGGAGTAAAATTATTATAACACTTTAATCCAGAAAATCAATATAAAATCTACCTTTTTAGGCAATATTTTCATCTTATATAGGAATTATCAGATCGATACGCGGCATCGGGCGTCAATTCCGGCGCGTTATTATTTATATATCTGTGCGCCCGGCCGTTTTTATGATATAATACATGCGTCACACGAACCGCTATATATGCGTGATGCGCCGCGTTTTACAACGCCGCCGCTCATGCGGGAAAGAGGGTAAAACCATGAAATCATCGCAGATGCTCGCCGCGGAAATGCGCAAAACGAAGCTGCCGCACGGCTTCGCTGCGTTCTGGTACATCGGGCAGGAGGGGTTCGTCATCCTGCTTGACGGCAGATACATCCTCGTCGACGCGTTTCTGACCGACATGCCGCCCCACAGGCTGTATCCGCCCGTCATGGACGCCGCCGACCTCGACTTCGTCGATTATGTCTTCTGCTCGCACGGCCACGACGACCATGCGGACGCGGAGACGCTGTCCGTGCTGCCGCGCGTCAACGGCAAAGCGCGCTTCATCATGCCGGCGGCTGTCGTGCCGCGCGCGACCGGTTTCGGTGTCCCGCCGGAAAGAATAACCGCCGCCGTGCAGGACTCCCCGATAACGCTCGACGGCCTTACCGTCACGCCCGTGCCCGCGGCGCACGAAAGCATACACATGGATGACGAGGGGCGCTGCGAGGAGCTCGGTTACATCTTCGCCGCCGACGGCATCCGCATATATCACGCGGGCGACTGCTGCCCCTACGACGGCCAGACGGAGCGCGTCGCCGGCGTCGATGTGGCGATGCTGCCCGTCAACGGCCGCGACTACTACCGCTTCAACCGCAACTGCATCGGCAACATGGACGTGCGCGAAGCGCTGACGCTCGCCCGCGAAGCCGGCGCGCGGCTGTTCGTCCCGATGCACTACGACGCGATGCGCGGCAACACGGTCAACCCCGCGGTCATCGTCGACACGTTGTACCGCGATTTTCCCGAGCAGCAGTTCAAGCTGATGCAGCCGGGCGAGCGCTTCGTGTTCATGGCGTGACCGCGGCGGCGATATACGCGGTTTAACGGGTGCCGTATGCTCGTTATAAAAATAAGCAGCGGACGATGTCAACCGTCCGCTGTTATTTGTCGGCAGTCAATTTATAATAAAACCGCGCGTAATGCTCCTCCGGATTATTCGCCGTCCGGCTGCAGCTCCGCTATCGCCTCCATCAGCGCGCGCGTGGATGCGGATTTGCGCACCCTGTCGCGGCCGCGCGGGTGCGGCGACGGCGGCATGAGCACGGCTCTGTCGCCGCGCGCCGAAGATATGCCGATCCAGACCGTGCCGACGGGCTTGTTCGGCGTCCCGCCGCCGGGGCCCGCGATACCGGTCGTGGACACCGCGATGTCCGCGCCCGTTAGCGCGCGCGCGCCGCGTGCCATCTCGAGCGCCGTGCGCTCCGACACCGCGCCGACCTCGCGCAGCGTGTCCGGCGACACGTTCAGCGCTGCGGTTTTCACCGAGTTGGCGTACGCTATCACGCCGCCGAGATAGACGTCGCTCGAGCCGGGCACGTCCGTAATTCGCTTGCCGATGAGTCCGCCCGTGCACGATTCCGCGGTCGCGATCGTCATGCCGCGCTCGCGCAGGCGCGAGATCAGCTCCGCTTCGGGCGACTCGGCGTCCTGCGCCCAGATATAGCGCCCGACGGGCGACGCGATCAGCTTCTCCGCCAGCGAGTCGGCGAGCGCGGAGGCTTCCGCCGCGGTCCCGGCCGACGCCGTGACGCGGATGCGCACGCCGTCGTCGCCGCAGTATGTCGCGGCGCTCGGGTTGACCGCGTTCTCGATCAGCGGGCGCAGCGCGTCCTCGACGGCGCTTTCGCCGATGCCGTAGAACATTATGTTGCGCGAGAAGATAACGCGCGCGTCGATCATGGTGCGCAGAACCGGCTCCGCGCAGGTCTCCCACATCGCGGTCAGCTCGGCGGGCGGCCCCGGCAGCATGCACACCGCGCGCTCTTCNNCGACTCGAAAAACCCGCGTATCTCTCGCTCGGATTCGGCGTGGCGGACGAGCGGGCGGCCGAAAACGGCGGCGATCGTCTCTTTAGTCATGTCGTCGTAGGTCGGCCCGAGCCCGCCGGTCGTTATAACAAGGTCGGCGCGGCCGAGCGCTTCGAGCAGGGCGGCGCGCAGACGGCTCTCGTTGTCTCCGACGACGGTGTGGCGGTAGACGGACACGCCGAGCGCGGCGAGCCGCTGCGAAAGGTATGCCGCGTCGGTGTTAGCGATTTCGCCGAGCAGCAGCTCCGTCCCGACCGAGAGGATCTCCGCGGACCGGATTGTTTTACCGGACATATATATGCCTCCGTATATTAATGCAAATGATGCGGACTGAAACGCCGAAAGGCGGCCGCAAACCGTCAAAGCCGTGCAGCCGCACTGACGCTTTCCGCGCATCGCGGCGCGACAGCTGTATTATGCCGCTGTGCGGTCTGTTTTACCGCCGTGCGGCAGCCGCGCCGCCCGCTCCGCTGACAGACTACAGCCGCTCCACAACAATTTCGCGCACGCCGCCCGGCGGGGCGGAGAGCTCGTACGCCTGCGTGCGGCGGTGATACGTGCCGAGCTGCGCTTCGGTGAATTGTTTCTCATTGTCTGAGCGGGCGAACTCGTTCGCGGCGGTGTTCGAGATCACAAGGCACAGCTCGTTTTCTCCCGCACGAAGCGGCGCTCCGCATACGTCGAGCGACCACGGTGCGAAGACGATCTCTCCCGCGTAAACGCCGTTCAGCGACACCGAAGCGCCGCACTGAAGGGCGCGGAGCGTAATCCGCACGCCGGACGCGCCGTCGGGAAGTGTAAACCGCGCGCGCAGCGCGACCTCGCCGGAAAAATCGACTCCGCAATCGCGCTCGAAATCGAGAAGAGCATAATTGCCGCCGACGTTTACGCTTTCGGTATGATAATCTCCGCCGNNGTCCGGCTCGCGGCAGACCGGCGCAAACGGCGCGTCGAGCGCTTCGCGCACCATGCCGTCCGGCGTCAGCCTGTACCGCGCGAGCGGCGCGGCTTCGACGCCGTACAGCGCGACATCGCCGCGCGCGACCGGCTTCGGCGGCGCGTTCGACAAATCCGCGTCCGCGAACACGACGAACGCGCACCCGCCCTCGGCCAGCTTCAGCCGGACGAGCTGCGCCGCTCCGCGCCGCTCCGACGGTATCGCGCGGACGGTGCCGTCCGACGCGTCGGCGATGTGCGCGCGCGCATGCGCCGTCGCGACCTCGAACGCGTATTCGCCGTCCCCGCCGTCCTCGTTGAAGCAGAAGAAGAGGTCGAACCCGTCTCCGCGCAAGAGCCGCCATGTGCAGGGCGATTCGCATTCGCCGCCGTCGCCGGCAACGGCGGTCGCGCCGCGCAAACGCGTCACCTTACGCTCGATATCGTCTCCGCGTACGGCGAACGGTGCCAGCTTCTCGCGGCACTGCGCCGACATATACGCGCAGTCGGGCACGACGACGGCTTCGTACGCGGCGCGGCCGAGCGTCAGCGCGCCGCCGCGCGCGTCCGCGTCGGCGACGAACTCGTCGTCGATTATGTCGAACTGCACGCCGAGCCGCTCGAGCGTCATGCCCGCGCGTTCGTACGCTTCGACGGCGGCTTTCGCCGCGCCGCCGCCCGCGAGTATGTCGCGCGACGGCACATAAAGCGCGGCGCGCGTGTCCGGCACGCCCGACGTCATCGCTGCCGACGCTCGCGCGGCAAAGTCGCAAACGGCGCGCATGTGGCGGCCGCCCGGACGGTCGAGCGAAAACGACGGGCGCTCGGTATAGGCGAGCGCGCCGGACTTGCCGTATGAGCTGAGCATGAAGTTGAAGAGCGTCACGCCGCGCGCGAGCTGGAAGCACATGACATAGCGCATCTCGTCCCACGTCAGGCCAGCGCCGTAGACGGCGAAGACCTCGGACAAAACGTCGCCGCTCGTGTTCGCCGCCGCCGCGCCGGACATCATGCGGAAGAAGAACGCGTCGCCGTTTTTGCAGCTGCCGCGTCGCAGGCGCGCGCCCGTATCCTCAACCGAGCCGCGCGGCGTGATCTGCCGCGTTATAACGTCCGCGCCCGGAACGTCGAAGCAGCGCAGGCACGCGGGCGCGCTGCCGTAGCCGAGCTGCGCGCAGGCGTACGGCGAATGGTCGCGGTCGAGGTGCCCTGTGAAGCGCGCGCCGTGCGCATGCGCGGCGCCGCGGCAGCGCATAAGGAACCTTTCGCGGAACAGCTCGCCGATGAGCACGCCGTAATCGACGCGCACGCGCGCGCCGTCTATGACGTCATGCCGTTCCGCGGATTCGCCGCCGGCAAGAACGTTATCGCCATCATCGACGCCGCCGGCGTGACTGCGCCCGCCGTCCGCGCCGCCGATTTCGTCGCCGAAGAGCGCCGCGAGCTTATCCTCGAGCGCGTAGCCGTATTTTTCAAGGAACAGCTTAAAAAATCCGTCCGGCAGCGCCGGCATCGCAACGACCGGCTCGTCGGTGAAGACGAACGGCACGGAGACGGTGTCAAGGCAGCGTTCGTACTGCAGCTTCACGAACGCATCCGCCGCGCGCTCCGACAGAATGTCGGCTCTGACGCACGGAACGTCGACGCCGTCGGCTATATCGCTCTCGGTGACCGCGCGCGGGGCTTTCGCGCGCAGCGNNGCGCCGCGTTCGGCGCGGCGAAGACGGCACTCGCCGAACGCGGGGTCGAGCGCGGCGACAAGGCCGCACGCGTGGCCGGACGGCCAGCCGCCCTCGTCGTAGAGCCACATCTCAAGGCCGAGCGCCGCGCCTTCGTCGCGCGCGAAGCGCAGCAGGCGCAGATATTCGTCGGACAGGTACGGCGGCGACAGCTCCGTTATCATGGACGCCGGCCGGAAGCCGGCAGGCTCCGGTATGACATAGAACGCGCGCGCGCCGAGTTCGGCAATCTCGCGCAGNNGGTCCGCGCGTTACGGATTTACCGCCAGACGCGGAAAAATCGCGTGCCGCAGAAATATCTCTAACCGCAGAAACATCCCGTGCTTCAGAGATATCGCGTGCCGCCGACATATCGCCCGCCGCGGCAGAAATCTGTTTCGCCGCCGCGGAAGCAAAGGCGCGCGCGAAGCCTTCCGCGTTCATATGGCTGCCTCCTTTTAAAAAAGCCGCGCGTCGGTCCAGCGGCGCGCGGCATAATTTACGCTTTTTCAAACTGCCCCGCCATTTTGACAGCTGTAAGACGGAGATTTTCGTCCAGCGTCTCGTTGACGGCGAGGTTGCCGGCTACAAGGCGCGCTCCGCCCAGCGTTATCTCCGAGTCGGGGACGACGGTGTAAACCGGCGAACCCGCTTCGGAGTAGCCGGCGACCGACTCCTGCGACAGCCGCTCGAGCCTGTTTTCGAGCGCGCGCAGCACGTCGTACTTGTACCGCGCGGCGTCCCGCTGCGACAGATAGATCGTGAACGACGGGTCGCCGCCGGACGGGCCCATTCCGCGGCAGCTGTCGGCGATGTACAGCACGAGCGACACGAGCCAGCCGAGGTAGTCCTCCGAGTCCGCGAAGGCGCGCAGCCGCTGCGCCGTCTTTTCGGTGATGCTCTTTATAAGCTTCTCGCGCTCGAGCAAAAGCCCGCCGCGCAGAGCGGAGCTTGCGCGCGAGTATTCGCGCGCGTTCTCGCGCCGCATGACCTTCGCCTCGTTCTCGAACCATTCTGCTGCGTCGGCGTCGGCGGCCTTTTTGCCTTCGGCCATGATGCGCGCGCGCTCTTCCTCGACGCGTTTGCGTATCTCCGCGGCGCGCGCGTTCGCGTCGGCGATGACCTCGTCTTCGAAGCGGCCGAGCTTTTCGGAATCGTGTTCGTTCATATAAAATCTCCTTTCCGGCTCCTATCGCGTCAGCCTATCGTCTTCTTGACGTACTCGGCGATGCTCTCGCCCGCGGTGCCGTGGCGGTCGGGAATGATCAGCACGAGCGGCTTCACGCGCGCGTCGTCGAAGGCGGCGGGGTCGAGCGAGCGCGCCTTTTCGGTCGCGAGTATCACGCCCGCGCCGCTTGAAATCGCGCGCTCGAGCTCGGCATGCAGCGCGTCGGCGTCATGGACGACGGCGCCGTCCGCGCCGGCCAGGCGCATGCCCGTGTATGTGTCGGTGTTGTCGGATATGACGAAGACGATCATATCTTTGCCAGCATCTGAATCGAGATAAGCATTCCGTACAGCGCGACGCCTTCGGCGAGCGCGACGAAGATCAGCGCCTTGCCGAACGCCTTCGGGTTCTCGCTGATAGCGCCGATGGCGGCGGAGGCGGATGCGGACACCGCAATGCCCGCGCCGATGCACGACATTCCCGTGACGAGCGCTATGCCGAGCATGCCGAGGCCGTCGCCGAAGGTCATGCCGGCTCTTTCGGCCGTTTCTGCGGCCGCCTCGGTCTGCGCGGCTCCGCCGGCCGCGGCGTCGGCCGTTCCGTCGGCTGCTCCATCGGAGGCGGATACGCCGGACACAAGCACCGAAACCGACAGTATGACGCAGGCCGCGATGTTTACTGCGAGCCACAGCTTTTTGCCGCCTGCCGATTTTGCGCGGGCGGACACCGCGAGAGGGACAAGGCAGAGCGCGAATAATATTATTATGGCAGCGGCTGTCATATGGATGATTCCTCAACTTTCGTTAATTGTTGATTTGCCGTATTCGGGGTGAGCGGCGCGAACTCTATGCCCTCACCGGTGTAATAACGGCCGAACAGCTCGTAGAACTCGAGGCGGAGCACCTGAATGCCGACGATGAGCCCTTCGAAGACGGTCACAAAGATATTGCCGAGTATAATGATGAAAATATTGCCGGTCGAGCCGCCGCCCGCGCCCGCAAGCAGGAAGACGACGGTCATCATGCCGACGTGCGAGAGGGCGAACGCGCCGATTCTTATGAAGCTGATGGTGTTCGTGAGGTAAGACAGAACGCTTTCGAACAGCTCGAAGAACGAGCTGAACGCGAAGTCGACCGGATCCTTCGGGATAACGTCGCCCCTGCGTCTGATGAGCGCGGTCAGCGGCTCTGCGAGGAAGAGCAGCGCAAGCCCCGTCACGACGACGGCGGCGAGCACGCTCGACGGTACGATCTGCTCTTTCACGATGCCGAAGAAGCCGAGCGCGAACACGACGACGCCGCAGTAGGTCGCCATGCCGACGACGCCGTTCGGCGACAGCAGCACCCTGCCGACGTCGCGGCGCTTTATGCCGTTCACGATGTTCAGCACCATGCAGGCGAGAACGGTCGCGACGCCGAGCGCGACGGCGGCGACGAGCGTGACGTTGATGTTCTCCATCGGGTTGAAACCCTCGATGATATCCTCGAAGCCGAAGACCGAACCGTAGAAGAAGCCGAAGGCGCAGGACGAGCAGCCGATCAGCGATATGATCCTGCCGAGCGGTAACTTCTTCCAGAACCACATGACGAGCCCTGCGAGTATCAGAAGCGCGCCCTGTCCGACGTCGCCGAACATCAGCCCGAAGAAGAGCATGTACGTGATCGCGACGACGGGCGTGGGGTCGAGCTCGCCGTATGACGGACAGCCGTACATCATGACGTACTGCTCGAACGGGCGGAACAGGAAGAAGTTTCGCAGCTTTGTCGGCGGAATCACGCGCGCCGCCGACGGGTCGTCGTCCTGCGACGGGGGAGGCTGTTCCACAGTTACGGTCACGCCTTCGACGGCTTCGAGTTTCGCGCATGCGTCCGCGGCGCGGCGGCGCGGCACCCAGCCGCACATCGTGAACGTGCCGTGGCGGAAGTCGCAGAGCGACTTCAGGCGGCCGAGCTCCGCAAGCCCCGTCAGGCGCGACCGCAGCGCGGCGGTCACGGCGGACGCTTCGCGCGCGAACTCCGCGGACTTCGCGGTCTTCGCCGCAAGGTCGGCCTTCAGCTCCGCGCTCTTCGCGCGCAGCTCCGTCAGCGCCTCGGCCGGAGTGCCGTGGATCCGCGTGCTGATGTAGACGCGCTCGAAGCCGAGCGACGAGAACAGGTTGTCGATCCTGACGGCGTGCGCCTTCGGCGTGATGTAGAGGCCCCAGACCTCCTTCGACTTCTCGGTGGACAGCGGGAAGAAGAACATATCCTCGCAGTCGCGCCGGTAGTTTACGAGGTTTTCGGCGCTTTCGCGCGGCATGTGCCCGAAGCGGAAGTGGAAGAACTCGACCGAGAACAGCCGGTCGAGGTCGACCTTCGCGTCGGCGAGGTGCTCGAGCTGGCCGATGACCATGTCGTTGTCGCGCAGCGCGGCCGCGGCGGCGGCGGTTTCGTCCGCGAGGGCGCGCCGCTTAGCCGAAAGCGAGTCGATGAACGCGCGCGCGCTTTCGGGCGACAGGTTCTCCGGCAGCTCTGCGGTGCCGGGCGAGCGCACGTCAGAGTTTTCAGGCGCGGCATATTTTGCCACGCCTGTTTCCTTTGTCCTCGCCGCACCGATGTCTTTTTTTGCCGTGCCCGCGTCCTTTTTCGCCGCGGCGGCGTCGGACGCGAGCGCGGCCTCGAGCGTGTCGAGCGCCTGAAGCGCCGAAGCGTATCCGCCGCCCGAATCGGGCGGGGCGGCATGCTGTATGCGCAGGACGTCCCGCGCGTCTGCCGGGGCGAACTCGGGCAGCTGCCTGACGGCGCGCAGCGCCCGGTCTATCAGCTTCTCGTCTCCTGTGAGGGTGAGAAGCTCCATTTTTTCAATCATCCAAAAAACACGACCTTTAAAGGCGGCTTACGGCGGATATGTCAGTCCGCCCTGTAGCCGTATAGTTCAATTTCGGCGACGTCGCCGTGCATCGTATCGTTGCCGTACTTATAGTATCTGTACGCGGCGGCGCCCTTTATTATTATTTCCTGCCAGACAGGGGTATCAAGCCCCTTAGACGACGTCCAGATCGGCGTCCACGTCTTTTTGTCGTTGGAGCCGTATATCGTCGCGCCCAAGAAGCGGTCGGGGAAGCCGTCGCGCGGCATGATGCGAACTTTTGTCAGCGTGTACTTCGCGCCGAGGTCGACCGCAGTATAATATTTCGACCCGACCCCTTCGGGGTCGAAGAAGGTTTTAATCTTGCCGTCCCACGCCTTCTCGAACGTGTCGTCGGAGCCGCCCCACGCGTCCGTTCCGAACGGTTTACCGGACAGCTTCGCCGACGGCGGAACCTTTTTCCACTGCGCGGTGAACGAGACGTCGCCGTTCACTTTCACCTTGTCGCCCGCGGCGTACGTCTTTTTACCGTCGCTCCAGCCGGTGAAGGTGAGCGCGGCGCTCTGCCACGGCGCGTCCGGCAGCGTTATCGTCGCGCCCTTGGCGGTATAACCGGTCACGGCGGAGCCGCCCGCGTCACCGGGCAGAAGCGTCACGGCTGCGTCGGACGCGTCGTACACGCGCAGGATTATGTAACTTTCGCCGAGATACTTGCCGCTCTTGTCGTAGGCGAGCGCTTCGATGACGTTGCGCCCCTTGCTGCCGGGCACAAGCGCGGATTTGTCAAGCGCGATGTCTATCCTGCCGGCCTTCGAACCGGTGGCGGCGGATTTGACGAGCGCACCGTTGACGTACACCTCGACCTTCGCCGCGCTTGACTTGTACGAGACCGTCGCGGCGATGCTGTTCGCGCCGCGCACTGCGTAATCGGCGGGCGCCGCGACCGTGAGCGGAACATCATTGGTTATATTCATGACAGCGGAAAGCGAGATCGAAACGGCGTCGGTCGACTTCGGATATTTGCCCATGATGCCGGGCTCGCGGAGCGCAAGCTGCGCGTCCATCCACTCGGCGCGGTTGCGCAGCCATTCGTCGAGCCGCTTTACCTCGGAGTCGGCGGTGAGTCGGTAGCCCCAGCGCTTCGCGTCGCGCTCGGCGGAAACGGAGATGGTCTTCGCGAGCGTCGACACGCGCCCGAGCATGGTGTCAAGCTCGGCGCGGTGCGCCCACCAGTAGTCCTCGAGGATCGTGATGAAGTACGGGTCGGAATAAAGCGCGCGGTACCAGTATTCGCGGTCCTGGCTTTCGGAGTTTTTCCACTCGTTGTATGTCCCTGAGCTGCCGCCGAGGTTAATATGGTTGCCGCTCGACCAGTCCATGTCCCAGATCGGGCCGAACGTCAGAGGGCCGCCTATGTCCTTGTACATGTAGCAGCTCTTGTAGAGCAGCTCCACGTTTTTAAACGCCTGATTGACGCACCAGAAGGCGAGGAACGAGTCGACGTCCATGTAGTCGCTCCAGCGCTTGCCCTCGGAGTTGTAGCCGGTAGTCGAGTAAATAGCGTTCTCCATCGACTGGAAGTAGCTCTTTATCTCGTTCATCAGCTTTTCGTTTGTCGCCGCGAACTCGGGCGACTTGATCATCAGCTTGACGTTGTTCTTCGTCATGAACTTCGAGAACTCGTCGTAGTAGTCGTCGTTCTCGATGAGCCAGCCTCCGCTGAAGTCGATGTCAGAGAGGTCGACGTATTTCGACACGTCGTAGTTTTTGTACTTCTTCGTCGTTATCCACGACAGGTCGGCGGTCATGCCGTCTTCAAGCGCGGACTTCGCCGCTTTCGAGAGCCCCTCCGCTTTCGCGATCGCGTCGGCCGCGTCGGAGGCGAAGTCCTCCCAGTCGAAGATTTCGACGCGCCCGTCCTCGACGCGGACGTTTTCGCCGAACTGATAAAGCCCCACGTATTCGCCGTTGAGCACGAGGTCGACGAACACGCTCTCGCACGGGATGAGCCCGAGAGATGCGCTGTAATCGGTCGACAGCACGTTTCTCAGGTTGGAGCGGTCGAAGTAGTTGGCGAGAAGCACCCAGTGCTTCGATTTGCCCATGCCGAACATATCGGACTTTTCGCCGAGCTTCAGCTTGTACGGAGCTTTCTTCTGGCCCCACGTGCTGTTGCCGCGTCCTCTTATCTCGATGTCGGCGAAGCCCTTCGTGTATGTGTTCGTGTTGTTTTTGTAGGCGCTGTTCAGCACGACCTTCATCTTCGCGCCGATGTACACTTCCTTCGACATGATGGCCTTGCCGCCGTTGGTCTCGATGAACACGACGGGCAGGCTGCTCTTGAACGTCGACGCGTCGTATGCGTATACATTGATGCCGGCCGCTGTGTTCTTCGCCGTGACCTTGACGACCTTGCCGACATAATCGCTCTTGACGGCGAGCGTTCTGCCGGAGCCGATCTTCTTGCCGTCGGCATACCATGCGTATGCGAAGCTGCCGGGCGCGCCGTCGGCGCCCGTGACCGTCGCGGTCAGTGTGCCGCCGTCTTTGAAGCTGCCGCTTATGGAAACTGCGGCGGCCGGATATTTCGACGCGGCCGAAACCGATAAAACAAGTGCGGCGGCGAGCGCCACGGCTAATACGGCGGCGGTGATGATTTTCTTAATCGTCATGGAGCACATACCTCACGCAAAATAATTTTCGTCGGTTTATATATTGTTTATATATTAATGATGGAACCCCTGACGTCAAAAGGCATTTTGGTTTATTCGGCGAAAACGGCGGAATACCAGTTCTGCTCTTCCTTCTCCGGGTCGGAGAGCGTTTGGATGGGCATGCCGAGCGCGCGAACCGTCGCGAAAACGTCGATTCCGACGCTGTGGAACGCGGGCCGCGCCTTCTGCGGGAAGCGGCACGGCGCGTCCTCGGTCGCGGCGCAGGACGCGCAGAGCGAACAGTCGGAAAGGGAGAACGCGAAATACGCGCCGTCGCGGAACAGCTCGCCCTCGAGCGCGAGCGAGACGCGCTGCGTCGTCACCTTGTCGTGGCCGCGCACGATAATGCCCCAGCTGTAGCGCGAGAGCATCTCCTTATACTCGGCGAGCGAGACGTTGTTCGCGCGCGACGGGCAGGTGTGGTTGCGCCCCCAGTCGCTGCAGCCGAACATGCATTTGAGCAGCGTCCGCGTGTCGAAGACGATGTCGGAGAGCGAAAACGCCTTCGCGTCGACCGCTCCGAGCTCGATCGCGCGCTTTATGTAGTATTCTCTTTCCTTCACCATGATTTTTACCCCATATCGTGTGCTTATTCTAAATATTATACATTTGCCGCCCGTCAATGTCAAGTGCGCGGATCCGGGCGGTTCTGTGTAAAATGCCCGATAAAATCGCTGTGGTGCATATTTACATTTTACGATGCCGTATGGTATAATTGTGTCTGTTTGCCGTCACGGTGACTAAAACGGAGAAAAAGAAGAATGCCGAAACTGACATTTAAGCATACCAAAGCCGCTTGCTACGCGGGTTACGTCTCGCAGGCTATCGTCAACAACCTCGCGCCGCTGCTTTTCATAACGTTCGGGCGCGAATACGGAATAGGCCTCGGGCGCATAGCCGCGCTAATATCGATCAACTTCACGATACAGATACTCGTCGATATGTTGGCAGCCGTCTTTGTCGACCGCATCGGATGGCGCGTCTGCGTCGTCGCGGCGCATCTTTTCAGCGGGCTCGGCCTTGTCGGCATGAGCATCCTGCCCGACCTGACGCCCGACCCGTTCGTCGGCCTTGCGATAGCCTGCGGCACGTACGCGTTAGGCGGAGGTTTAATCGAGGTAATCATCAGCCCGATCGTCGAGGCGTGCCCGTCCGACAACAAGGCGGCGGCGATGGCGCTTATGCATTCGTCGTACTGCTGGGGGCAGGCGGGCGTCATCGCGCTGTCGACGCTGTGGTTTTTTATCTTCGGCGTGGACAGCTGGAGAACACTGGCGCTCGTCTGGGCGCTCATACCGCTCGCGGACGCGGCGTTTTTCTGCTTCGTTCCGATACGAACGCTCGCCGAAGAGGGCAGAAGCACTGTAAACATAGGCGGCCTTTTCAAAATCGGCCGCTTCTGGGTGCTGCTTCTGCTTATGACATGCGCGGGCGCGTCGGAGCTGGCGATGAGCCAGTGGGCGTCGGCGTTCGCCGAAGCCGGCCTCGGCGTAACAAAGGCGGTCGGCGACCTTGCAGGCCCCTGCGCCTTCGCGATCTTCATGGGCATCTCGCGAACCCTGTTCGCCGCGTTCGGCTCGCGCCTTGAGCTGCGCAGCGTCATAGCGACGAGCTCGCTTATCTGCGTCTGCGGCTATGCGCTGTCCGCGTTCGCGCCCAACCCGGCGATATCGCTCGCCGGCTGCGGCATAATAGGCTTCTCCGTCGGCGTCATGTGGCCCGGAACGTACAGCGTCGCGTCGCGCATCATACCGGGCGGCGGCGCGTCGATGTTCTCTATGCTGGCGCTCGCGGGCGATCTGGGCTGCATATTCGGGCCCGGCGTCGTGTCCGTGGTGTCCGGCGGCAGCGCCGACATGAGCTCCGGTTTAGCTGTCGCCGGCCTATTCCCGCTGATCATCGCGGCAGCGCTTTTCACGATGGTCGCGATAGATAAAAAGAAGAAAGATTCGTAACCGGAAGCGCGCTCATGCGCCGAAGACTGTGAACGCGGTCCGGCGAACGCTTCCGACGGCCGCAATATAAAAGCCCCGCCGATACGGCGGGCTTTTCGTTTTATAAGAGCGCGCGCCTTGATTTAATCATCCCGTTGTGATAAAATATATTATTATTCTAATTTTACCGGAGCGGTGGTATGGGTGCGAGAGTATCGAAGGAAAACTATTACTTGGATATAGCGCAGACGGTGTCGGAGCGTTCGACGTGCCTGCGCAAGCGGTACGGAGCCATCATTGTGAAAAACGACGTCATCGTGTCGACCGGGTACAACGGCGCGCCGAGAGGGCGGAAAAACTGCAACGACATCGGCATGTGCACGCGAGAGAAGCTCGGCATACCGCGCGGCGAACGCTACGAGCTGTGCCGCAGCGTCCATTCCGAGGCGAACGCGATAATCGCCGCGCCGCGGCCGGAGATGCTCGGCGCGACGCTTTACATGACGTGCACCGATCCCGCCGACGGCTCCGTCGTTGCGGGCACGAACTCGTGCATGATGTGCAAGCGGCTGATCATCAACGCCGGCATCGACACCGTCGTCATCAGGGACACGGCTGAAGATTACCGCGTTATCAAGGTCACGGACTGGATTGAGGACGACGATTCCGTTTCCGCGGCGTTCGGTTATTGAAAGAACCGGGGGTGTGGTGTCTGATGGATTTTCGCATAGATTCCGTTAACGGACCCGTCGTAACGGTGAAGGGACGCACACCGCTGCTCATGGGCGAAATGGTGACGGTCGCGGGGCTTGTCGGCGAGGTTATCGCCGTCTCCGACGAGCGCGCGACGATACAGGTGTACGAGGTCACCACCGGCCTCAAGCCCGGCGCGCCCGTCGAGCGCACGGGGGCGCCGCTGTCGATCGAGCTCGGCCCGGGGCTGCTGTCGTCGATTTACGACGGCATAGCGCGCCGTCTCGACGGCATCGCCGCGGCATCGGGCGACTTCATAGCGCCCGGCGCGACATCGCCCACGCTCCCGCGCGATAAAAAGTACGCTTTTCATCTGCTCGTGCGCCCGGGCGACGAGCTTCACCCCGGCATGATATACGCGGAGTGCCCCGAAACGCCGTCGTTTTTGCACCACCTGCCCGTTCCGCCGGACGTGTCCGGCGCCGTGACATACGTCGCGCCCGACGGCGACTACACCGTCGACGAGGTGCTCGTCCGCACGGACAAACACGAGCTGCGCGGCTATTCGCTGTGGCCGATACGCACTCCGCGTCCGGTTCACCGCCGCCTTGCGGCGGACGAGCCGCTCATCACCGGCCAGCGCGTCATCGACTGCCTGTTCCCGATCACGAAGGGCGGCACTGCGATGATCCCAGGCGGCTTCGGCGCGGGCAAGACGATGCTCCAGCACCAGCTCGCCAAGTATTCGGCGGCGGACGTCATCGTCTACGTCGGCTGCGGCGAGCGCGGCAACGAGATGACCCAGGCGCTGACCGAGTTCTCGGAGATCGTCGACCCGAAATCCGGCCGGCCGCTCACCGATCGCACGGTGCTGATCGCCAACACCTCCAACATGCCGGTGGCGGCCCGCG
>DBRA01000024.1:0-454 GCA_002305445.1 Clostridiales bacterium UBA1380
GATATATCCGGCTACAAGGAGGAAGCGGCCGACATCGGCCGGATCGTGTTGAAATCCGGCAGCGGAAAAGTCGCTGACTTCGCGCTGGCCATACTGTTCCGCCAACATGCGGACTGGCAGGGACGACTTCGCCGGCTCGGAAGCGGCGACGAGATGCCGTTCAGATCGGTTTTAGAACTTGTCAGGCTTTTGGACAGCGCGCTTTATACGCCGGCGAGAGCAACAGAATCGGGCGAAACCACCGTTTAAACGGATTCGTTTGTAAGTTAACGGAGGTCTTATATATGATGAAGAAATTGTTATGCGCAGCGCTTGCATTATGCATGATTTCCTCAGCTTTTATAGTGCCGGTCGGCGCCGAAGGCACCGTGCCGGAGACGGGCACGCCGCCCGTCACGACAGCTGCGCCTGATACGGGCGCGCCGCCCGAAACGACTGCGGCGCCTGATACGGG
>DBRA01000024.1:566-3464 GCA_002305445.1 Clostridiales bacterium UBA1380
CCTGTCGTAACGGCACAGACGCTCATCGCCATGCTGTTTACATATCAGGGCAGCGATTTTCTCGCGCAGCTCGAGCTCATCAAGCTCACATACCCCGGACTGTACGGCGAAGTATACGCCGCCGCCAAAGAGCAGGTCAAAGCGATTCTGATCGCATCCGCGCAGATGCTCTACGGCAGTGAGCTCCTTGCGCACCTCAACTCCGTGTCCGTATCTTACCCCGACCTTTACGCCGGCGTCTATGCCGCGGTCTTCGGCACGATCACCGACGAGCAGCTCGATTCGCTCTATGCGGTTTATGCCGCCGCCGGCGCGCTCGCCGAATACTACGACCTGTGCGCGACGTACAGACCCGCCAACCCGTATGTGTTCAACAACAGCCTGCTCGTATTTCTCACCGACGAGCAGATCGCTGAGCTGTACGACCTGTACGCGCTCAAATTCAATCTGGCGGCTTACTACGAACTCTGCGCGGTATATAGACCGAACAACGCGGCGTTTATGTACGGCGGCTACCTCGACGCTTATCTGACCGGCCTCAGAATCGACACGGTTTACGCCGTCGTCAACGCTCTGACCCGAAGACAGCTCGACAGCATATCCGAGCAGATGGAAGCATTTGACTTGAAGCTCCTAAGAGAACAGGTCGTATCGTCTTACCTCAGCGCGCGCGCTCTCGTCGCATGGCTGTACACACAGTCGACGGAAGTTAAGCAGACTGTTATGAACAGCCTGTCGTCAAGCTCCGACCCGCGGCTGTACGAGCTTTACATGTATACGCTGACGGAGGAGGACTGCGACGCATGGTTCATGCTGATCGCGCCCGATCCGGAGATAACCGAGACCGTCTATCTCCCGCCGATCGCCGATTTCGTTACGCCGAGCAGGCGTCTCAGCGAAAACACGCCGTCGGTGAAGATATATAACTCCGGGCTGCTGTATGCATCGCCGATGAGGATGACGGCGTCTTCGCAGGGTACGACGGAACGCGCGACCACGCTTGACGGAGCTGATAAAACCGCGCCCGTCGAAGGCTTAAATATTAATAAGACGGTGAGCTACAACAGCGACGGCTCATATACGATAAGGCTTGAAGCACACACCACCGGTACCGTGGTGACGACGCCAAAGCCGGTCGACGTAGTGCTTGTGCTCGACGTGTCCGGCAGTATGGATGATGATTACGCTCAGGCTCAAACATATCAAGCCGTTTACGGCACGAGAAATGGATTTATATGGAGCAGATATTACGGATTCTACAGCACGACATCTCCGCAGCGGTATGTTAAAGTAAACGATACTTACTTTAAGGTAGATTATGCGGGAAGAGACTCGGGACATTTCGACTATTACCATTACAATGATGGTCAGCAAACAGTCTATTTATATCCCCTGTTGAATTCGCAGACAAACATCTTCGGCGATAGGCGCCAGTACAATTATCCGGTGGTTCAGTTCTATGAGTATAGAAACACAACGATCTCAAAACTCGATGCGCTAAAATCAGCGGCGAGCGCATTTGTCGATTCCGTGCAGAGCGTTGTTACGTCAGAAACCGATATACGAATCGGTATTGTGTCATATTCGTCTTCGTCAGCGATAAGAAGCGGCCTCGTGAAAATTGATCCAAACGGCAGCGCATCCGGTTCGCTTAAAGTTGTGATTAACGGGCTCAGCGCAAACGGCGCGACCCGCATGGACCTCGGTATGGGAACCGCCCGAGACATGCTGAACGCCGGTGACGGGCGCGACAAGGTTGTGATCCTCTTCACGGACGGTTCGCCTACGGATACCAACGGCTTCCAGTCATCGGTCGCAAACGCGACGATAACGACAGCAAACACACTCAAAAACTCATACGGCGTGACGGTTTATACGATAAGCATTCTGCCGGGCTCAAATCCGGCAACACCGGCTGCTAATTATCTTAATGATCAGCGCGGCTCCAACGGTATTATAAACTTATCGAATCAGCTCATGCACCTTGTTTCGTCGAACTATAAGTCTCCCAATGATGGCTTCTCCGGGAGTATATCCGGAAGTTCGAGTTATATAGGATCCGTCTCTTATAATGGTCCGATAGGCACAAGACAGAACGGTAACTACTACCTCGCCGCGTCGAACATCGGCATGCTCACCGCGATATTCGAAAACCTCGCGCACGAATCCGTCGCTCCCGCCTGCGCGCTCGGCGAAAACACAGTCATCAAGGATCTTATCGCCCCGCAGTTCAGTCTGCCCGCCACAGGAGACATAGTGGCGTATACGTCCGATTATCTCGGGGGCGGAAACTTCTCGTCGGCGGAAACAGCGATAACTCTGATGCCTACAGTCAACGCAAACGGTATCGTGAGCATAAGCGGCTTCAACTTCGACGCCAACTGCTGCGTCAACGGAAGCGGCAGCATTCCGACATCGGGTAAAAAACTGATCATCTACATACAGGTAAAACCGCTCGACAGCTTCTTCGGCGGCAACAACGTTGACACAAACCCCGCAGCCGTAATATACAGCGTCGGTTCTGACGGCAAGGAAACACCGCTGAAGGCGTTCCCGAAGCCGCAGGTCAACGTTGCGCTCAACTACGAAGTGGCAGCAAAAAACCAGATGATATTCTACGGCGAGGACGCCGATGCGGCAGTGATGCTCGCGCTCGGAGACAAATACATTCCCGACGGTAAAAACAACTCGCACGTGACCATCACGTACACGATCAAGCCCGAGGGCAGTACGGAAATTATCGCGGCAAAGACGGTCCCGGCCGGACAATCATTCGGATCCGTTGACTGGGGTAAGATTACAGGCCTGCTCCCCGGCGAGCACAAATACATCGTTACCGCCGAGGTAACTCCGACGGGAGATGGTTATGACACCAGCGGAAGCCCGCTTCCCGGCCCC
>DBRA01000024.1:3487-14939 GCA_002305445.1 Clostridiales bacterium UBA1380
CAGCGCTTCATTTTCAATGTGACCGGTCCGGACGGAACTACAAGCTATGTTCTCGAGGCAAACGGCTCTCTCACACTGACGGGCTTGAAAAAAGGCGCTTATACCGTGGCCGAGGACACCGAATGGTCGTGGAGATACGAGGTCGTCGGTAAAAACGGCGACACTGTATCGGTCGGCGGGAAATACGGCAACGGCGATTATATCACCGACGGCGGAACGATTACGATCACTAACGAGTTGAAAATAACTGGCTGGCTGTCCGACGAAGCGCATGTCGTAAACGCGTTTACTAGTACAACTTCCGTTGTGACGACCGCGCTTCTCCCCACTGTGCTTGACGAACTTATGAAAAGGTTTACAGTATGAGAGTTTTACGATTCCTTTACAACTCGTTGACAACCGTAATCGTCGCCGCAGTTGTCGTGCTCGCGCTACTGCTCGCCGGCGTGCGGCTGATCGGCCTGACGCCGTACACGGTCCTGTCCGGCAGCATGGAGCCGACCTATAAGGTGGGCAGCCTGATATATGTTCAGAAGATCGATACCGGCGATATCGAAATCGGCGACCCTATCACGTTCGTGCTCAACAAGTCGCTCGCCGTCGCGACCCACCGCGTGACGCAGATAAGCGGTGACGGAGAGTATTTTATAACGAAGGGCGACGCGAACGATACCGAAGACGGCGAACCTGTCTATTACAAGAACATTCTCGGCAAACCCGTGTTCACGATACCGATGCTCGGCTACCTCTCAAGCTTCCTCGAGTCGAAGAACGGAAGAGTCATAGCGATCAGCGCAGTCATAATCCTCGTAATTATAACATTCTTACCTGACCTTTTATTCCCGAAAGAAAAAAGCAAAGCTAAAAAGGCGGAAACACAAAGCGACCGGCAACCCACTGTAAAAAACAACGAACCGTCTCAAACGGATGAGAAGGGAGGAGAAGCGGTTGACAAAAAAGCTTAAAGCAATACTTTTGCTTCTCTCAACGATTGCGATCCTTACCGCAGCTGTTGCCGGCACAGTCGCATGGCTGCAGGATTTCACAGGCCCGATTGATAACACGTTTGTGCCGGGCAAGGTGCCGATAGAGATAATCGAAGAGTTCGACAGCAAAGCCAAGTCGGACGTCCGTATCAGTAACAACGGCAACGTCGACGCGTATGTGCGAGTAGCTGTAATCGCCGCGTGGTACGACGGCGATAACGCCACCGCGCTGCCGACGGCTGGTACGTTCACGTTCGAGTTAAATACGACTAACTGGACGAGGAAAGACGATGGCTACTACTACTACAACGGCAGGCTGAGTCCTGGTGCGCTCACCGAGAATCTGCTCGACGGTAAGATTACGGCGAGCGTCGACCTTGCGAAAAACCCCGAATACAAGAACAAGAAGCTCCGCGTCGACGTGATAGCGTCGTCATTGCAGGCGGATGGCTGGGGCAGCGGCGTGACCGACGCATATTCCGCTTTCCTTGCGGCTTCGAATAAGACGTCGTAAGACGCGCCGATCAAACGGAGAGAAACCTTAAATCGTCAACTTGGTACAGCAGTGCGAGAATAATTATTAAACAAACTAAATTAATAATTAACGGGAGAAAAATCATGAAAAAGGCAATCGTGATCATCCTTGCCGCCGCATTACTTATCGGGGCGACGGTTGCGACGACTATGGCATGGCTGACAGATTCGACAAACAAAATTACCAATGAATTTACCATCGGCAAAATTGATGTAGAGCTCGACGAGTCTAATTTTAACGACAACAAGCTCGTGCCGGGCAAGACGCTGACAAAGAATCCCCGGGTGACGGTAAAACAAGACAGCGAAAAGTGCTATCTGTTTGTAGAAGTTGAAATCGCAGATGACTTGGCCGCGGTTATCAATTATAGTATTGATGACGGATGGTCTCTTCTTACGACAGATACAAACGCAACGCGTGATAATTACAAGGGTATCATCTACAGAATAGTTGATACAGCCACCGATGATGATCAGGTATACCCTATTCTTAAAAATAATCAAGTAATCGTAAAAGGTAAGGAGATCACCGCTGCTGAACTTAGTAAAGTCGATGTTAATGATACGTTCTCCTTCGCCGCTTATGCCGTGCAGTACGACTACATCAGCAACGAAGCAACCGAACCCGCCCGCGCTCAGGCCGCATGGAGCGCTGCGGCTTTCCCCACCACGTAATGATCGGTTAAATACATAAAAGGAGCACGTACATGAAACGCAGATTGTTTGTCTCGGCGCTGGCGCTGGCGCTTGTCGCAGTCCTCTCAGCCGGCGCGACACTCGCATATTTCTCCGCGAAGTCCGAGGTTAAGACGAACACCTTCACGTTCGGCGACGTAAAAATCGCGCTCGCCGAAACGGACTGGGACGGTCACGATTATGACGGAAATCCATTAAACGGCGGTGCTGATTCAGATGACGATTCAACAAAAGGAACCGTATTAGGTAAAGAGCTGGCCAAGAGCATCATGCCCGGCGTCAAAATTCCGAAGAATCCGACCGTAAAGAATACGAGCACAACAAACAGCGCGTGGATATTTATGCTCGTGACGTTTAATAAAACCACGGCGCTGGTTGACGCTGCAGAGAAAAAAGACGGCGGATCCGTTTGGGGTACAAAAGATTCCATTATCGACATCAATAGCGAGACAGCCTGGAAGGTTATCGGCGAAACAACAGATGACAATACAACAAAAATTCTTCTCGGTTATAATACCGTAGTGCCTGCCGGCGATGATACTTCTCCCGCTTTCACGCGCATCTACTTCTATGAGGAGATGGAATCAGAGGATTTCGAGAATCTCGAAGGATTCCAGATCGAAATCGCCGCGTATGCCGTGCAGGCTAACAACATAGCCGATCTCGACACCGCTACCACTGCGATAAAATCCGCATATAACGAGCTCGATTTCTGATGGGCAGTAATTAAAATATAATTTATATTTTAGAAAAGGGGAGTATCATAATGAAAAAGAGAATACTGACGATTGCTCTTGCTGTTGCGCTCGTCGCGCTTGCGGGCTATTCGACGTTGGCATATTTCACCGCAACCGACACGGCGACGAACACAGTAACGGCCGGAAAACTGGAAATCGTGATCAACGAGTACGATCAGGAAAACCCGGAAGAACCGGTTGAAGAAAACAATGACGGCATCACTCTCGCCTTTGATAATGTAGTGCCCGGCGATACGATCACAAAGATAGTGAAGATCAAGAGCCTCGAGGGCAATATCGACGCTTACATCCGCGCTAAAATCGATATGGAATGGGATCTTAACGAAGAAAACGACCCCGAAGAATCCACCGCATCCGACGCTGTAGTAATCCCTGAACTCGCTGACGACTGGTTGCTTGGTACAGACGGTTATTACTACTATGCCACTGCAGTCTCCGCTGATACCGAAATCGACTTCCTCAACGGCTTGTACTTCGATTTTGAAGAAATGGGCAACGAATACCAGGGCGCCACGCTCACGATAACCATCACCGCCGAGGCTGTTCAGTCGAAGAACAACGCCGCCGCCAACGGCTGGCCTGCGACCGAAGAGACGACCGCAGATACATCAAGCTCCCCCGATACCTGATTCGCATCAGAACAGATTTAACTTGCTGACTCATACCCCATTTATTGAAAGGAGGAAGCGTCAGATATGAAGTTCGCTTCCGCCAAAAGAATATGTGCGCTCGCTCTCGCGGCGTTGACATGCGCGGTGATTCTTTTCACCGCGCTGCCGGTCGGAGCGGCCGACGGCGTCTCTAAGGTTTATTATAACGGGCAGAGCGGTTTCTCGTTCGACCCGTCGTCGAAGGATCTGTTCGTTAACTTCAAGGGAATCGTCCCCGGCGACGAACTCGTTCAGACAATCGAGATCACGAACAAAACAAACGAAAGCAACGTCCCGATATATATGAACGCCGTCCGTACGACGGAGCAGATTCCCACCGGCTTCCTCAGCCAGCTTACGCTTACGGTGGAGGTCGCGCGTAATAACGGCACGACGGAGTCTTCTACAACAGCGCTCTGGTATGACGGCGACGCGGGCAAATCGCACCTGACGCCCGAATCCGGCAAGCCCGACATGAGCTATACCTCCGACCAAAACGATCCGACGGCCGCGCATACGCGCCGCCTGGTCGCGGAGTTCGGCGCAAACGAAACGGTCACAGTAACCGTTAAAATTACCGTACCGTTTGAGTTGAGCGACGAATATCAGAATGCCGCGGGCACGATATACTGGGAGTTCTTCGTGCCGGAAACAACGCCGCCCGAGGAGTCAACCACAACCACAACCGCGACGACAACGACAACGCCGCCTCCGCCGGTGACGTTCCCGGTTACATATCCGGTTACATATCCGGTGACATATCCGACAACGTCGATCGTCGTCTCCATCGAGACTCCCGTCCCTCAGGCGACCGTTCCTGCCGCCACCGCTCCCTCGACCACAGTGCCTGCGACAACGATACCGCAGACAGTGGATATCGAGCCGCCGGAGATTCCCGAAGCGCCCGCGTCATCCGCTCCGGTAACGGAAGCTGGAATCGAAATACCCGATATACTGACGCCGCTCGGAGGTCTGATACCGCAGACAGGCGACGAAGCCATCGTATTCTTCTGGTGCCTCTCGGCCATCGTGCTGACGCTTGCAATCGTAGTGTTGTCGGCGATCCGCCGCAGACGCAGAGAGAAATGATTTTTTGTGCATAAAAAAGAGGAAACGGCTGCCGTTTCCTTTTTTATGCAGGACGGTGAGACGTATGAATGATGTAACCGCGGTTCCGGACGAACCGAAGAAAAAGCGAAAGACGACCGCGCTCGATATCGTGATATACGTACTCTGCGCTGCGCTGGTCGTCTGTATAGTCATGGCGGCGAGGTCGTTCGCGGAGTATAAAAAAGGCGCGTCCGTCTATGAAAACATCGCCGCCGATATTGCGCGCTTTAATTTCGGTCCGCCGGACACGGCCGGTGATACAGGCGCCGGCAACGCGGCGGAGCATATTACGGATAATGCGACAGCGGGCGATGAAACCGCCGTAGCCGCGACTCCCGAACAGGAAACGGCGGTGCAGACAGATGCCGCGGTGCTCGACTTCGAAGCGCTGCGCCGCATCAATCCCGATGTCGTCGCATGGATATATTCGCCCGGAACGCCGGTTTCATACCCCGTCGTGCGCACCGACTCAGAGGACGACTACGAGTATTACCTCGATCACCTCGTCGACGGCACGAAAAACAAACTGGGCACGCTGTTCATCGACGCGCGCAACTACGGTTACTTCGGTGACTGCAACACGATCATCTACGGGCACAACATGCTGAACGGCACAATGTTTTCGTCGCTGCTCGGCTACCGCAAGCAATCTTATTACGACGTGCACCCGCGCCTTTACATATACACCGCTGACGGCGCGTATTCGCTCGAGCTGTTTTCCGCGTATACGATAGCCGCCAACCCGTCGCATTATATCGTTGACTTCAACGCCGACGGCGCCCCCGACATGCCGGAGGATATGGCGGCGGGCGGCGCGGGAGAGCAAAGCTACGCCGACTTCATCGAAACCGTCGCGTCGTACTCGGACTTTAAGACGTCGGTGCTGCCGACGACCTCCGACCGCATAGTGACGCTCTCGACCTGCGACATACGAAACGATGCGAACCGGTACATCGTCTTCGGCGTGTTGAAGCCGCTTAAATGAAAGGAGCCTCTATCGAGGCTCCTTTTTCACATGATGCGGTCCGTGATGCTTTTATAAATGAGGACTTATGTTCTGCCGCATATCTTCATGTTTGCGCGGCTTTTATATGTATTGCTGTTTGCTCAGCGCGTCGAGCAGCGCGTCGTGCGCGTCGTCGAAGCAGTCGGGCGTGTTGTCGGCGTCGTCGAACGCGCGGAACACGCGCGCACATATCGCGTCGGCGGCAGCCCTGTCGCGCTCGGCGAGCGCGCGCAGAAGCTCGAAATCCTCCGCACCCGCTCTCATCTGCTCGCCGCGCATCGACGGGATCGCGCCCGCGCCGAGCGGGTAGACGATATTCGTATCGCCTGCCGGCAGGCGGTTCGTCGGACCGTTGAGCGGCGTCGTGTCCTCGTACGGGTCGCCGCGCCAGTGGTTGAGCCCCCAGTGCAGGAAACCGGGGATGCTGTATTTGTAGTTGCCCCAGTGCAGCATGCGGGAGCGAATGAGCGGCATATCGAGAAGGCGGTTGCAGTATTTGCCGCCGGGTATGCAGCAGGTGTAGAACCATATCTCGTCGCCGCGGGCGCGCAGATTCTCGATCACCGCAGCGTTGCGCTCATAATAATCGTTCTTCGGAACCATGATGTCGAGAGCGCCGTAAAGTTCGTGCGTTTCGACCGCGTCGATCAGCTTCACGCCGGGCAGATACCGCCGCACGATGCCCGCGAGTATGCGGTATTCGGCGGCGCAGCCGCCGTGCGGCTCGTCGCCCACATGCTGGATAAGCTTGTCGTACCAGCCGTTTTCGAGAAGGAACGCGCGCCATGCGTTCAGCAGCGCGGCGGTGTATGCGCACCCCTCCGGCGTTAACGCACCTACTCGCCCTTCGGGCGTGTTGATTTTGAATTCGTTCGCGCTCCAGTCGTCGCGCCCGAAGACGGGCGAGCCTTCGATAACTGTGAACCCGAGCCCGAGGTACTCCTCGATGAGCCGCTTCGCGCGGTTGAAATCGAAGCGCCAGCCGCCCCCGCCGTCGGACGACGCAACGACGAGATCCCACGTTATCCAGAACACGTTCTGGTGCATGCGGCGCATCTGCCGTCCGTAGCCGCGCACGATGTCCCAGTGCTCCTCCGACCACGGTCTGACTTTATGCGCGGACGCCATTCCTCCGACAGTGTACCAGTTCGTGACATAGAGCGATTCATCGGGGACGACGACGGCCGCCGCGTCGAGCGTGATTGACACTGTAACGCTGCCGCAGCCGGACACATCGAGCGTCAGCGTCAGCGCGTGAACGCCCGTCCTTGCCTCGGCAGGGACATTGACGCAGACGTACACCGCTTCCGTTTCGGCTTCGACGCTCACTCCGTCCGCGCCGACGGGCTCGAGCGCGTCGTAGACGCGGAACGGCGCTTCGCGCGTCGCATAATCCTTCGCGACGTCCCAGCCGGCGGTGAAGCCGTGGACGCCCGTGTTGAGCCCGACGTTGACGGAGCGTTCGCGGAACACTTCGACCGCTACACCTGCTTCGCAGCTGGCACCTGCTTCGCCGTTTACACCGGCTTCACAGCTGACTGACGCCGTGAGCCGCGCGCCTGACGCGGGCAGCCCCGCGAGCATGACCTGAAAAGCCGCGAAGCTGTTCCTGGCGGAACGAAGACGTACGGACGCGGCCGACGCGCCCGTTCTCTCCGCGCGCCGGTACCACTCCGGCGTCCTGTCCGGGTACAGCCACTCTGATGATGACGCGATGACGAAATCCATATCGCACCCCCAAAATATTTACGGCGCGGCGCCGCCCGCGGATCCTGCAGTACCCGCGCGGTGAGCGCTGCGCCGTTTATGATTATTCGATGATCTTATGGAAACGCGCTTCCCATGTTTCGTCGAGCAGCGCGTCGAGGTCGAGCTTCGCCTCCTCGGCCTCGACCTTGGCGAGTTCCGGCTGCGTGCGCGGGTGGCGCGGCGTGAACACGGTGCAGCAGTCCTCATAGGGCAGAATCGACGTGTCGAAGGTGCCGATCTCCCGCGCGCGGACGATGATCTCCTGCTTGTCGAGCCCGATCAGCGGGCGGAACACGGGAGAGGCCGCGACGCAGTCGGTGACGGCGATCGCCGCGAGCGTCTGTGACGCCACCTGTCCGAGGCTCTCGCCTGTGACGAGCGCGGCGCAGCCGCGTTCGTCGGCAAGGCGCTGCGCGAGCCGCATCATCGCGCGGCGGAGGATCAGTGTGAAGTAATCCTCGTCGCACTTGTCGCGTATCTCCTCCTGAAGATGCGTGAGCGTCATCACGTTGACCCGCATCCTGCCGCACCAGCCGGTCAGTATGCGCGCAAGCTCGAACACCTTGTCGCGCGCAAGCTCGCTCGTGTACGGCGGCGACTCGAAGTAGACGCTCTCGACGGTCATGCCGCGCTTCGCCATCATATGCGCCGCGACGGGAGAATCGATGCCGCCCGAAAGCAGCAGAAGTCCGCGCCCGTTCGAGCCGAGCGGCATGCCGCCCGCGCCCTTGTCCTGGCCGGCGTGGATATACGCCGCGTGCTCGCGTATCTCGACGCGCACGACGACGTCGGGGTTCTCGAGGTCGACGCGCAGCGACGGCATCGCGTCGAGGATCGCGCCGCCGACCTCGCCCGAGATCTCCGGCGACTTCAGCGGAAAGCGCTTGTCCGAGCGCTTCGTCTCGACCTTGAAGGTGCGCGCCGCGGCGAGGTACGGCGGCAGGTATTCCTTCGCCGCCGCCAGGACGGCCTCGAGCGTCTTTTCGACGACGGCGGCCCGCGCGACTCCGACGAAGCCGAATGTGCGCTTCGCTTCGGCGTACATGTCGTCGATGCGCGCGGCTGAATCGTCGTCGAGCGGAACGATGTAGACGGTGCTCTGACCGTAGCTGACGTCGAACTTGCCGATCTTCGCGGCGCGGCGGCGCAGATCTCGCAGCAGAATCGACTCGAACCGCGCTTTGTTCGCGCCCTTCAGGATGACTTCGCCGTACTTGCAGAGTATTACTTCGTTCATTATAACCTTGTCTTTCGTGTTTTTTGGATTCGCCGCGCTTCAGAGCCGTATCTGCCCGTCCCCGCGAACGATGTATTTGACGCTCGTCAGCGCCGACAGCCCCATCGGGCCGCGCGCGTGCATCTTCTGCGTCGATATGCCGAGCTCCGCGCCGAAGCCGAACTCGCCGCCGTCGGTGAAGCGCGTCGATGCGTTGACGTAGACGGCCGCGGAGTCGACGCGCCGGACGAATTCATCCGCGCGGCTGACGCTGGTTGTGCATATGCACTCGCTGTGGTGCGTCGAATACTTCGCGATGTGCTCTACGGCGCTGTCGATCGAGTCGACGACGCGCACCGCGAGGATAAGGTCGTTGTATTCGGTCGCGTAGTCCTCGTCTGTCGCGGCGGCGCAGCTTATATATCCGCGCGTGCGGTCGCAGCCGCGCAGCTCGATGCCGGCCTCGGCCGCAGCGGGGGCGAATGCGTCGAAGAACGCGGGCGCGGCTGTGGCGTGGACGAGCAGCGTCTCGATCGCGTTGCAGACGCTCGGGCGCGACGCCTTCGCGTTTATCGCCAGCTTTACCGCCGTATCGATGTCGGCGCTCTCGTCGACGTACATGTGGCAGTTTCCGGCGCCGGTCTCGATGACGGGCACGGTGCTTTCCGCGCAAACGGCGCGGATGAGTCCCGCGCCTCCGCGCGGAACGAGCACGTCGACAAGACCGCGCATCTTCATCAGCGCGGACGACGACGCGCGCGAGCCGTCGTCGATCAGGCAGACGCCGTCCTCGGGCAGGCCGCTGTCGGCAAGCGCGCGGCGCAGAAGGGAAGCGAGCGCGCGGTTAGAGCGCAGGGCCTCGGAGCCGCCGCGCAGAACGGCGCAGTTGCCGGACTTGACGGCGAGCGCGGCGGCGTCGACGGTGACGCTCGGGCGCGCCTCGTATATGATTCCGACGACGCCGAGCGGCACGGTCACGCGGCTTATGACAAGCCCGTTCGGGCGCGTCCACACATCGCCGCGGCCGAGCGGGTCGGGGAGCCGCGCAAGCTCGCGCAGGCTGTCCGCGCACGCGGACAGCCGCTTCGCGTTGAGCGACAGACGGTCGATCATTGCTTCGCGCACGCCGTTTTCGCGCGCCGCGCGCACGTCGGCTTCGTTTTCGGCGAGTATTGCCGCCCTCTCGCGCTCGTCCGATAAAAGTTCGGCGGCGCGAAGAAGCGCCGCGTCGCGCGCGGACGAAGCGGACGCCGCCGTCGCCGGCGCGGCTGCGCGCGCGGACTCGCATACGCCTTTTACATAATCAAATATATCCATTCTGGCACACCCGTATGTATTTGATATTGCCGCTCCGTGTTTATCTCGGCCTGAAGCGCACGATGTTGCCGAGGTCGCCAACGGATTCGATCACGCGCCCGATGCCGATGGCGACCGAGTCGAGCGGCTTTTTCGCGATGAACGTCTTGATGCCGGTGATCTGGTTGATCAGCACGTCGAGCCCGCCGAGCAGGGCGCCGCCGCCCGCGAGTATGATGCCGTGGTCGTACAAGTCGCTCGACAGCTCCGGCGGGGTGTTCTCGAGCGTCGTTCGGATACTGTCGACGATGTGCGAGACCTGTTCGGACAGCGCCTCGCGGACTTCAGCCGACGATATCGTGATGATCGCGGGCAGTCCCGTCAGAAGGTTGCGCCCGCGTATCTCCATCATGCCCCTGTCCGCCGTCGGATGCACCGAGCCGATGCGCTTCTTGAGAAGCTCTCCGGTGCTCTCGCCGATCAGCACGTTGTACTTGCGCTTCACATAGGCGACGATGGCTTCGTCGAGCTCGTCGCCCGCGATGCGCAGCGAGGTGGAGAGCACGATGCCGCCGAGCGATATGACGGCGACTTCGGTCGTGCCGCCGCCGATGTCGACGATCATCGAGCCGGTCGCGGACGCGACGCGCAGCCCCGAGCCGATAGCCGCCGCGATCGGCTCCTCGATTAGCGCGACGGACTGCGCACCCGCCTCGATCGTGACGTCCTCGACGGCGCGCTTTTCGACCTCGGTTACGCCGTACGGTATGCAGATAATGACCTTCGGCCGCGAAAAAAACGTGTTTCCCGAAACCTTTCTGAAGAAATTACGCAGCATCGCTGCCGTTACGTCGAATTCGGCTATGACGCCGTCCTTGAGAGGGCGCACGGCGGTTATCGATCCGGGCGTTTTGCCGAGCATCAGCTTGGCTTCGCTGCCGACCGCGACGACCTTCCCGTATCGTCCCTCGACGGCGACGACGCTCGGTTCGCGCAGCACGATGCCCTTGCCCTTAACGTATATGAGCGTGTTCGCCGTGCCGAGGTCGATTCCGATACTTTTACCCATTACAGTTCCTTTAATCGTATTATTGTGCGATCATCGCGCCGGTGCCGCACCGTCAGATAATGTATCCGAAATGACTTTTCAGCATTTCGGAAAGAAGGCACAGCGGCAGTCCGACGACGTTGTAGTAATCGCCCTCGACGCGCGTCACAAACAGCGCGGCGCGCCCCTGTATGCCGTATGCGCCGGCCTTGTCGAGCGGTTCACCGGATGCGACATAGTCGATGATATCGCGGTCGGTGAGGCTGCGGAAGGTGACGCGAGTATCCGCGACTTCGGTATACTGCTCGCCGCCGCGCGCGATAGTCACGCCGGTGTAAACGGTGTGCGTCGCACCGGAGAGAGAGCGCAGCATCAGAGCCGCCTCGCCCGCTCCGCGCGGCTT
>DBRA01000022.1 GCA_002305445.1 Clostridiales bacterium UBA1380
CCACGAGAACGGCAGGCGCTGTATGTGCGAGTAAAGGCTCGAGCGCATCGATTCCGCGTAGAACTCCGAGCCCATCGAGTTCCAAACGCGCGATAAATATCCGGTAAACGCCGACACAAGCGCGGTTCCGAGCACCGCGAGCGCTATATAATAAAAGCGGCCGGCGAGAAATACGCTTCCGCCGAGCCGCTCCGTCAGCGCGAGCAGAGGGCCGGGCAATTCCGGCTCCGCGCCTCCGATAAGGCAGTCTATCATATATCGCAAGAGCTGCGGTATAAGGCTGTCAAGCACGGTGACCAGCGCCGACGCTGCGAGCGCGGCGACAAAGCATACTCCGGTTTTTCCGCGGAGAAAACGCGCAACGAGAGCGGCGCGTCCGTTCGTGCCGCCGCGGGCGGCATCCGAGACTGGTTCTGCGGCGGATTGATTCATCGTGTTTCCCGTAATAACACCTCCCTGTGGATAAAATATGCGGCGAAACAAACGTTATTCTACCGCACTGACGTTAAACTGTCAACGTGCTTCCAGTAAATGTAATATATTTGTAAAATTGTGAAAATATTGGAAATATAATTAAAGCGCCGTATATTTATACGACGCTCCCGTTATATGTATTCATATAGTATGTGTTTACTGTTATTTCTTCTCATCGTCCGGCGCTATCTGTACCGGCGCTGCTTCATCATGCGCCGGTAGCGCACGATGGAGTTGATAATGACGTAGGCGACCGATATGACGACGGCGGAGACGACTGTTGCGATGAAGAACCTGCTCGTGGCGAACCGCTTTATGCCCTCCATCGTATACAGGAAGTCGCTGCGCGACACGCCGGAGGTTGTGACGAGGTCGACCGTGCCGATTATCTCGCCGTTCAGTATTACGGTTATCATACCCGCCTTCTGCCCGAGCTCTACCGGTGCCGTCAGGCTGTCCGAGATCGTCTTGTAGCTGTATGTGACGTCGGTGCCGACGTTCGTGTCGGTCGGCAGGTACAGCTCGAGAGACTGCGCGGGCACGAGCGTGACGTAGTCGAGCGAGCTCGACAGCGTCACCGGTATCTCGCATATAACCGTTTTGTCCGACAGCACGCTGATGTAGCCGTAGCCGCCAAACGCCCAGTCAAGCATCTTTCTCGCGGCGACGTAGTTCGTCAGCGCGCCGCTCTCGTCCTCGATGCCGCCCATCGCGACCGCAAGATACGTCAGCCCCGCGCGGGTCGCCGTCGCGACGACGGCGAAGCCCGCCTGCGTCGTGCTGCCGGCGTTCATGCCCGTCGCGCCGTTGTAGAAGTAGCGCGTCTCGGTGTTCTTCGCGATCAGGTAGTTGCGGTTGTAGACGTTTCTGTAGTCGCTCTTGTTCGTCGCGTTCATGACATACTTGGGCTCCGCGACGATCGACATGAAGTACGGTATCTTCGCGCAGTGCTTCGCGATTATCGCGGTGTCGCGCACGGTCGTAAACATGGCTTCGTCGTGCATGCCGGTCGGGTTCGCGTAGCGCGTGTTGACCGCGCCGAGCTCCGCGGCGCGCGCGTTCATGCGCAAGACGAACGCGTCGACCGAGCCGGCGACCGTGATCGCGAGCACCTGAGCCGCGTCGTTCGCGCCGCCGACGAGCAATGCGTTGAGCATATCGGCGACGGTGACTTTCTCGCCCTCGACAAGGCCGATGTTGTTGCCGACTACGCCCTTCAGCATGTCGGCGGTGACGGTTATGACGCGGTCGGGGTCGTTCCCGAGCGCTTCGATCGCAAGGATTCCCGTCATCAGCTTGACGGTCGACGCGGGGTAGATGACCTCGTCCGCGTTTTGCTCGTAAAGCGTTACGTCGTTTTCGAAATTGTAGAGAAGCGCGCCGTCCACGCCTGTTATATCGGGCGGGTCGAGCGCGGCCGCCGGCAACGCGAGCGCGGCGACGGCCGTTATCATGACAATGAGCGCGGCGACAGCCGCGCCGATGCGTTTCATGGCATACGCCTCCACTTTCATACGTCATTCCCGCCCGTCGGGGCGGTGCGCCGCCTGTCTTGCGCCGGACAGGGCGTCGGTCTTACATCGATTTCTCGTCGGAGCGGCGAGCCTGTCCCGTTTAAGCGCGGCTTAGACGGTAAACGGAACGGTTTACCGGACCCGCAGCCCGTCACGGCCGCTACTTGTGGTACTTTCTGCCCGCGGATATGGACAGCGAGCGGTAGAGCGCCTCGAGCAGCACGACGCGGGCGAGGCGGTGCGGCAGCGTCAGCGCGGACAGCGAGACGCGCGCGTCGCACGCGTCCTTGACGGACTTGTGCAGCCCGCAGCTCGAGCCGATCACGAACGCGGCTTCGCCCGCTTCGTCGCGCGCGGCGGCGACGATCGCGGCAAGCTCTGCCGAGTCCGGGCGCGTGCCCTCGATGCACAGCGCGAACTTTCTCGCACGCGGCGGGAGCAGCCGCATAATCTTCGGCGCTTCGGCGGCGAGAGCAGCGTCTATCTCGCGGTCGGAGGGGTCGTCCGGCAGGCGCGCGGCGTCGTATTCGGCGAAGCGCAGCTCCGCGAACGCGGATATGCGCTTCGCGTACTCGGCGCAGGCGTCGCGGAAGTACGCCTCCTTCATATCGGACGGCGCGATTACGGTTATTCTGAACATCATCCGTATACCCTTATCATATCGCGACGGACTCGCGCTCGCCGTCCGTTATGACGGTCGGGCGGTCGGGCGCGGCGGCTACGACGCATACGTCGGCGAAGCCGCTTGCGTACAGCGCGCCGCGGACGCAGCCGAGCGCCGCGTCGGGCGTGTTGTTTTCGCGCGATATGTGCGCGAGGCCGAGCAAGGTCGCTCCGCTTTTCGCAAGCGCGACGGCGAGAGAAGCGCAGTCGTCGTTGCAAAGATGGCCGCGCGGAGACGCGATGCGGCGCTTCAGTTCCGCCGGATACGGGCCGGACGCGAGCATCGCCGTGTCGTGGTTGCATTCGATGAGCGCCGAGCGGCAGCCGCACAGCGCGGCATATACCTCCGGCGTCGCGGCGCCGAGGTCGGTCACGACACCGGCGCGCTCGCCCGTCTCGGCGTCCTCGAAGACGTAGCCGACGTTCATCGCCGAGTCGTGCGGCGCGATGAACGAGCGCACAACGAGCGGACCGACCTCGACCGTAAAGAGCGAGCCGTGGACGACCGCGGCGCGTTCGAGCCAGCCGCCGCGCAGTATCGCGCGGCGCGCCGTCGGCTCGGTCATGTGGACGGGCAGCGCGAACTTTTTCGACAGCATCTCGAGCCCGGATATGTGGTCGGAGTGCTCGTGCGTTACAAAGACGGCGTCGGGCAGCGGTTCGCCCGCTTCATCGAGCGCGCGCAGAAAAGCGCGCGCGCTGCGCCCGCAGTCGACGAGCACGCTCGCGCCGCGCGCGCAGACAAGCGCGGCGTTGCCGCCGGATCCGGAAAAAAGCGTAATTATCCTCAAAGTGTCCCTCTGAAAAACGGAATCGTGAACAGCTCGATTACCTCGAAGCCGAACGTGAATATGAACGCGAAGATGAACATGAGCAGCGGGCGCGAGCGGCGGCGCCGTTCGCGCACGGCCTCGATGACGGCGGTCTTCTCGTCGTAGGTCAGCTCGTCCGGCAGATCGTCGTACTCCGGCACCGGCACGGACAGACCGCGGTTTATAAGCGTATACGCGAGCACGCAGCCGGACGCGGCGAGCACATAGCCGGTCGTCAGAATCTTGTAGCCGAGCACGTTGTCGTACATCGCGAACAGCGCGAGCAGCCCGCGATACAGCAGAAACACGCCGGCGACTATGGCTAAAAGGCACCAGAAAAGCCGCCAGTTGAACTTTTTCCGTGTGTTTTCTTTCATTTATATACCCCGTTTTTATAAAACGCAGCGCGCGTCAGTCGCCGTCGTCGAGCTTGAGGACGGCGACGAACGCCTCGGGGCTGACTTCGACGCTGCCGAGGCGGCGCATCTTCTTCTTGCCTTCCTTCTGCTTCTCCAGCAGCTTTTTCTTTCGCGTGATGTCGCCGCCGTAGCACTTGGCGAGAACGTCCTTGCGCAGCGCCTTGACCGTTTCGCGCGCGATTATCTTGGAGCCGATCGCCGCCTGTATTGGTATCTCGAAGAGTGCTCTCGGAATGTTGTCGCGCAGCTTCTCGGCGATCCTGCGCGCGCGCGGATACGCCTTTTCGGCGTGGACGATGAACGTCAGCGCGTCGACCGGCTCGCCGTTGAGCAAGAAGTCGAGCTTGACGAGGTTGGACTCGCGGTATTCGAGGAATTCGTAGTCGAGCGACGCGTAGCCCTTCGAGCGGCTCTTCAGCGCGTCGAAGAAGTCGTATATGATCTCGTTCAGCGGCAGTTCATAGTGCAGTTCGACGCGCGTCTCGTCGAGGTACTTCATGTCGACGAACACGCCGCGGCGGTCCTTGCACAGTTCCATAAGCGAGCCCATATAGTCGGTCGGCGTAATGATGCTCGCCTTGACGATGGGCTCCTCGGCGCTGTCGATCGCGTCGGGCGACGGGTATGACGACGGGTTGTCGATGTACCTCACCTCGCCGCCGCGCATGTTGACCCTGTATATAACGCTCGGCGCGGTCGTGATCAAGTCGAGGTTGAATTCGCGCTCGAGCCGCTCGTCGATGATCTCCATGTGCAATAGACCCAAAAATCCGCAGCGGAAGCCGAAGCCGAGCGCCGCGGACGTCTCCGGCTCGAACGACAGCGCCGCGTCGTTAAGACGCAGCTTTTCGAGCGCGTCGCGCAGATCGCCGTAGCGCGCGCCGTCGACGGGATATATGCCGGCGAAGACCATCGGCTGCACCTTCTTGAAGCCGGGCAGCGGGCTCGCGGGGTTCTCGGCGGACACGATCGTGTCGCCGACCGCCGTGTCGGACACGGTCTTTATCGACGCCGTGATGTAGCCGACGTCGCCGGCGTACAGCCGCTCCTTCGGCGTCAGCCCGAACGCGTTCATGCAGCCGACCTCGACCGTGTCGAACTCGGCGCCGGTCGCGGACATGCGGATGCGCTCTCCGGGGCCGACGGAGCCGGACACGATGCGCACATACGCCAGAACGCCGAGATAGGCGTTGTATACGGAGTCGAAGATGAGCGCGCGCAGCGGCTCGTCCGTGCGGTCGGCGGGCGCGGGGATGCGCTCGATTATCGCGGTCATGACGTCGCGTATGTTTTCGCCCGTTTTGGCGGAAACGGCGGGGCAGTCCGACGCGTCGACGCCGATGATGTCCTCGATCTCGCGGCGGCAGCGCTCGACATCGGCCGACGGCAGGTCGATCTTGTTGATGACGGGCACGATCTCGAGTCCGGCGTCTATCGCAAGGTAGGCGTTGGCGAGCGTCTGCGCCTCGACTCCCTGCGTGGCGTCGACGACGAGCAGCGCGCCCTCGCAGGCGGAAAGCGAACGGCTGACCTCGTAGTTGAAGTCGACGTGCCCGGGGGTGTCGATAAGGTTCAGCTCCCACTGCGTGCCGTCGGGCGCGTCGTAGTCGATGCGGACGGCGTGCGCCTTTATCGTGATGCCGCGCTCGCGCTCGAGGTCCATGTCGTCAAGAAGCTGCTCCTCCATGTCGCGCGATTCGACGGCGCGCGAGAACTCGAGGATTCGGTCGGCGAGCGTGGATTTGCCGTGGTCGATGTGTGCGATGATGCAGAAATTGCGTACGCGCGAGCGGTCGGTCATGCTTTTTTTACCTCATTTTTTCGCCGTCTGTTATCCGGCGGAAGTCTATGACTATTCTATATATTATATATCCGGCAAAGCCGCGTGTCAACCTTGACACGCGCGGTAAATTGTTGTATACTGTAGCGGTACGCACATCAGTTCGCGCACGAATTTACACCAATGCTGCGTAAATCTGCCGGCTGCGGCATGATATGACAAATGCCGCTCCCCCTCCGCGGATGCGCGCAGCACATACATAAGCACGATATCGCCGGCTCACCGGCTTAAAAAGGACGTCAAACAGTATATGCATGATCTCGTTATAAAGGGCGCTCGCGTCCACAATCTCAAGAACATCGACGTAAGGATCCCGCGCGACGCGCTCGTCGTCATGACGGGGCTCTCCGGCTCCGGCAAGTCATCGCTCGCGTTCGACACGATCTATGCCGAGGGACACCGCCGTTTCGTCGAGTCGCTGTCGTCTTACGCGCGCATGTTTTTAGGGCAGCTCGACAAGCCGGACGTCGACTCCATAGAGGGGCTCTCCCCCGCCATATCGATCGACCAGAAGACGACGTCCAAGAACCCGCGCTCGACCGTCGGCACCGTGACCGAGATATACGACTATCTGCGCCTCCTCTGGGCGCGGCTCGGGGTGCCGCACTGCCCCATCTGCGGCCGCGAGATCGTGCAGCAGTCCACCGACCAGATCATCGACCGCATCCTCGAGCTGCCGGAGGGCACGCGCTTCATGGTGCTCGCGCCCGCCGTGCGCGAGAAGAAGGGCCGCCACGAAAAGGTGTTCGCTGACGCGCGCAAGTCCGGATATTCGCGCGTGCGCGTCGACGGCGCTCTGTACGACCTGACGGAGACGATCGAGCTCGACAAGAACACGCGCCACACCGTCGAGATCGTCATTGACCGTCTCGTGCGCCGCGACCCCGAGGCGATGCGCTCGCGCCTTTCCGACTCCGTCGAAGCGGCGCTGCACGCGGGCGAGGGGCGGCTCACCGTATCCATCAGCCCCGCGGCGGGCGAGCCGCAGCCGGAGGATATGCACTTTTCCACCAACTACGCCTGCGAGGAGCACGGAATCAGCTTCGGCGAGCTTGAACCGCGCATGTTCAGCTTCAACAACCCGTTCGGCGCATGCCCCGAATGCGCGGGTCTCGGCGACACGCGCACGATATCGCCCGACAAGTGCGTGCCCGACCGCCGCCGCTCGCTCATCGACGGCGCGATCCAGGTCAACGGCTTCAAATCGCTCGGCCCCGACACGTGGTCGGGTCCGCTCTTCGAAGCGGTAATGGAGCAGTTCGGCGTCAGGATGACGACGCCGGTCGCCGATTACCCGAAGGAGGCGCTCGACGCGCTGTTCTACGGCACCGGCGATAAGATATACACGATCACGCGCTACTTCGGCGGCGAGGCGCACAAGCAGACCTGCCGCTTCGAGGGCGTGTGCAACATCATCAAGGCGAGGCTAAACTGGCACGAAAGCGGCATGCGCGACGAAAACTCGCCCGTCAGCGACGGCGCCGCCTACTACGAGCAGTTCATCGAGGAGGCGCCGTGCCCGAAGTGCCACGGCGCAAGGCTCTCCGACGCCGCGCTCGCGGTGACGGTGGGCGGGGTCAACCTCGATCGGTTCTGCCGCATGAGCATTACGGAGGCGCTCGCTTTCGTCGAGAACCTGAAGTTCACGGACACGCAGATGCAGATCGCGAAGGAGATTCTGAAGGAGATCCGCGCGCGGCTCGGGTTCCTCGTCTCCGTCGGGCTCGACTACCTCACGCTGTCGCGCAAGGCGGGCACGCTGTCCGGCGGCGAGGCGCAGCGGATACGCCTCGCGACGCAGATCGGCTCGTCGCTCACGGGAGTTTTGTACATCCTCGACGAGCCGTCGATCGGACTGCACCAGCGCGACAACGGCAAGCTGATAAATACATTGAAGAGCCTGCGCGACCTCGGCAACACCGTCATCGTCGTCGAGCACGACGAGGAGACGATGCAGGCGGCCGACTACATCGTCGACGTCGGCCCCGGAGCCGGCGTGAACGGCGGCAGGATCGTCGCGGTCGGCACGCCGGACGAGATCAAGGCGAACACCGCGTCCATAACGGGCGACTATCTTTCGGGGCGAAAGAAGATCGCCGTGCCTGCGGCGAGGCGCAGCGGAAACGGCAGGTTCCTGTCGGTGCGCGGCGCGCGGCAGAACAACCTGAAGAACATCGACGTCGACTTCCCGCTCGGCTGCTTCGTCTGCGTGACTGGCGTGTCCGGCTCCGGCAAATCGTCGCTCGTCAACGGGATCGTGCTGCCGACGCTCGCGCGAGAGCTGAACGGCGCCGTCACATATCCGGGCAACTGCGACAGCGTGAGCGGCTATGAGGGCACGCTCGACAAGGTTATCGACATCGACCAGTCGCCGATCGGGCGCACGCCGCGCTCCAATCCGGCGACGTATACCGGACTCTTCAACGACATCCGCGAGCTTTTCGCGAAGACGCCGGACGCGAAGGTGCGCGGCTACGGGCCGGGGCGGTTCAGCTTCAACATCAAGGGCGGGCGCTGCGAGGCGTGCGAGGGCGACGGCGTCAAGCGCGTCGAGATGCACTTTCTGCCCGACGTCTACGTGACGTGCGAGGTCTGCCACGGGCGCAGATACAACCGCGACACGCTCGAGTGCCGCTACAAGGGCAAGAACATAAGCGAAGTGCTCGAAATGACCGCCGAGGAGGGCGCGGAGTTCTTCTCTGCGATACCGAAGATTTCGCGCCGACTGAAAACGATCTGCGACGTCGGCCTCGGCTACGTCAAGATCGGTCAGTCGTCCACGACGCTCTCCGGCGGCGAGGCGCAGCGCGTCAAGCTGTCGACCGAGCTGTCGCGCCGCTCGACCGGCAAGACGATATACATCCTCGACGAGCCAACGACGGGGCTGCACACCGCGGACGTCGCGAAGCTGCTCGAGGTGCTGAACCTGCTCGTCGACGCCGGAAACTCCGTCATCGTGATCGAGCACAACCTCGACGTCATCAAGACCGCAGACTGGATCATCGACCTCGGCCCCGAGGGCGGCGAGCGCGGCGGCACCGTCGTCGCGACCGGCACGCCCGAGGACGTCGCGAAATGCCCGCAGTCGTATACGGGGCAATACCTGAAAAAGCTGCTGTCCTGACGGCGCGTCCGCACCGCTAAGACAAAAAGAGCACCGGAAACGGTGCTCTTTTCATATGCTTTGCGTGTCGCCGATAGTGCGCACATCATATGTATGCAGTATAGCGGCAGCAATAGCGCCATAATTCAGCGGCCGCCGCGCGCGTCATCAGCGCAGCAGGCCCTTCATCAGCAGCGTCTCGATCTCGGCCGCGGTTCTGCCCGTATCCGTGCGGCCGGCGCGCTTCTGCGCTTTACAGTAGGCGTAGATGAACGACGCGCACGCCTCGGCCGTCGCGCCCGGCTGGCACTGCTTCAGCTCGCCGTACATCGCGCCGTCCTCGATGACACCGGCGACGGTTGCTATCAGCGAGTCCTTCGCGCGCCTTATCTCGGCGGCGGTGTCGGCGTCGACGCCCGCGTCGGCGCCGGTCATAACCATGTCGGCGAGCGCGCCGTTATTGTCGAATATGCCGACGAGCAGCCGGATGATCTCGCGCGCCATCTGCGACGCGGGAGCGTCGCTTCCGTATATCTTTCTGATTTCGCCTTTGTAGTATTCGACGCCGTTTAATACGGTTTCGAGGTAGAGCTGCGACTTGTTTTTGAAGTGGTAGTAAAGCGAGCCCTTCGCCACGCCCGCTTCGCGCGCGACGTCGTCCATGCTCGTGCTGTAGTAGCCTTTTTCCGCGAACAGCTTCGCCGCGGCGTTGATGATTGCCTCGTTCATGATCTGCGCTCCTCCTGTTATGTTTTTGTACTGACCGGTCAGTACAAATATTATATCTTCTTTTATGGCGTTTGTCAACAGCCGGCGAGGATTTATTTTTCCATCGTCTGGATAAATAATTTGAGCGTTTTGCAAGATTCCTATTGCAATCCTGCAAATATAGTGTTATAATAGTCGCCAACCCTCCGATGGGAATATTGCGCATCCGAAGGAGTCAGAGACCGGAAATTATGCAGAACAAAATCAACATAGTCTCGGAAAAACGCACAGATAACGACATTCGCATGGAGTTTTCGCCCGCGACGCATCTCATCGAGCAGTCGGCGTACCATTACACCCTGCAGGAACGCGAGACGCCGAACCTCTACCGCAACCTTTTCGACTACGAATCGGTGCCGAAGGTTTCCTTCAATCACCGCTTTGTTCCGCTACAGATGCCGGAACGCATATACATCACCGACACCACCTTCCGCGACGGACAGCAGTCCACCTCGCCGTTCACGGTCGAGCAGATCGTACACCTCTACAAGCTTTTACATAAGCTCGGCGGACCGAACGGAATCATCCGTCAGTCGGAGTTTTTTGTGTACACCGAGAAAGACCGCCGCGCGCTCGAGGAGTGCATGGCGCTCGGCTACGACTTCCCGGAGGTCACGAGCTGGATCCGCGCGTCCGAAGGCGACTTCGAGCTTGTCAAATCGCTCGGAATACGCGAGACGGGCATACTCGTCTCGTGCTCGGACTACCATATCTATAAAAAGATGGGACTGACGCGCAAGAGTGCGATGGACAAATACCTCGGCATCGTCAAGAACGTGCTCGACCGCGGCATCCGCCCGCGCTGCCACTTCGAGGACATTACGCGCGCCGACTTCTACGGCTTCGTCGTGCCGTTCGCCGAAGCGCTGCGCAAGCTGGGTGACGAGGCGGGCATACCTGTCAAGATACGCGCCTGCGACACGATGGGCTACGGCGTCACATACCCCGGCGCGGCGCTCCCGCGCAGCGTGCCCGGAATCGTCTACGGCCTTTCGCACTACGCCGGCATCGAGCCGGACCAGCTCGAGTGGCACGGGCATAACGACTTCTACAAGGTCGTGACGAACGCGTCCACCGCGTGGCTTTACGGCTGCGGCAGCGTCAACTGCGCGATGCTCGGAATCGGCGAGCGCACGGGCAACTGCCCTCTCGAGGCGATGGCGATCGAATACGCGTCGCTGCGCGGCACGACCGACGGCATGGACCTCTCGGTCATCACCGAGATCGCGCGCTACTTCGAGGACGTCATCGGCTACGAGATACCGCCGCGCACGCCGTTCGTCGGGCGCAACTTCAACGTCACGCGCGCCGGCATCCATGCCGACGGGCTGCTCAAAGACGAGGAGATATACAACATCTTCGACACGGCGAAGATCCTCAACCGCCCCGCGACCGTCGCGGTCGATTCGCACAGCGGGCTCGCCGGCATCGCGCACTGGATCAACGGCTACTTCCGCATCGCGGGAACACCCGACGCCGTCGACAAGCGCGCGCCCATCGTCGCCGCTGTCAAGGCGATGGTCGACGCCGAATACGCAGCCGGGCGCAACACCGTCATGGGCGACGACGAGCTCGAAACGATGCTCCGCAGCGCAGACTTCGACGAGTACGAGCGCCTCTCGCACATCCACCTCAAAAGGGGCGGGGATAAATAACCGGAAACGCCGCGCCGCATCTCACAGCGAAAATGCAACGCACACGTTGCAGCAATAAAAAAAGCGACCCTTCGAGGGTCGCTTTTTTGTGTTTAGATGAGTTTGTTCATCATTTCGTTCAGATTGCCGAGAACCTGCGTTGCGTTAGGCAGATCGGTGTCGACGTCGCTTATCTTTTCGGCGATCGCCTCGACTATGATGCGCTTGTTGTCCTCCGGCGTGCTGTGCACAGGTGCGGGCGGAGTTCGCACGACCGGATTCATCATGCCGTTCAGCATATCTATCATACGGCGGTTCGTCTCCTCCCGCGCCGCGACGATCGCCTGTACCGCCGCAGCCCGCGCCGCGTCTCCGCGGCCGCCCTCGGGCGATTCGTTGACCGGAAAGTCGATCGTCAGCTGGCGCACCGCGTTGTGCAGATACTCGGTGTCGGAGATGATCATATCGATGCGCGCGAGGATGTCCTCCGCCGTGATCGAACCCGCCGGCGCTCCGGCATCTTTTATCTCCGCTTCGGCCGGAATGTCCGGCACAGGCTTCGTATCGACCGCGTATTCCATCACGCCGAGCGCGGCTTCGGTCGGTGCGGCTGCGTCCGCCATATCGGCTGTCGCCGCGGCCGTCGTCATAATTATATCGTTACTCATTATTACGTCCCCTTTATTTATATCACCGGGACGCGCGTATGTATTATCGCCGGGCGGAAGGCGGTCTGATAAAATTATCGTGTCTTCGCCTTCTCCGGCGAAGCGTGCCCGGCCTTTTTTAACGAGCCCCGCAGCGCGCTTTCTGTATGTCGGCGCGCCGAGCTCTCCGTTTTCGTATATGACCCGCACGTATCCGCCGCGCGGGACGGCGTTATTTTTTATGGGTGTCCCCTCCCCCTCCGGCACTGCGTGCGCTTCGTTTTTTATTATGGGTGTCTCCCCCGTCCGCGGCATGTGCGACTAAATTATACCATATCGGCGCCGCATGTCAAGTAATTTGAAAAATATCCCTACTATGCGCGCCGAACGGGACAATATCGCGCGTCAGCGGAAATACGCCCGTTTTACCGCGCCTTTTTTCACACGCAGGCTAGTCGCTCGCCGATGCGCGTGCGCGGCACACAATCCGCCGCTACCAGTTCCTGCGCGTCTCCACGACTTTGCCTAAAATGCGGATGGGCAGCGCGTCGATCTCGGCGGCGCTGTAAAAGCGCGGGGTGAAGACGGATGCGTTGAAGCCGACGAGCGTGATGCCGCCGGGCGACCTTACGACCTGCTTGCAGGTCGCGTCCTCGCCGTCGATGAGAACGGCGGCGACCTCGCCGCTTTCGACAAAATCCTGCCGGCGCACGATGATGATGTCGCCGTCCATGATGGCCGGCGCCATGCTGTCGCCGCGGAGGCGCAGCGCGAAAAACTCCCCTGTCGCCGCGAGCCTCTCCGATATCTCAACCTCGCCGTCGATGTCCTCGAACGCGTACGACGGCTCTCCGCCGCGGATGGTGCCGAGCAGCGGTACCTTCACGCCCGTGCGGGCCTTTTTTTCATGCTTCGGCGCTTTGTCGGCCGTCAGGTCGTCGACGCTGACGTCAAAGATCTCCGCGAGCGCCTTAAGCACCGAAAGCGGCGGCTCGCGCTTGCCCGTCTCGTAATGGTTGTACGCCTGCCGCGTCACGCCGAGCCGCGCCGCGGTCTCCGACTGCGTCAGTCCGGCGCGGGCCCGGTAAAAGCTCAGGTTGTCGGACAGCATAATCCGCACGCTCCGTTCATTTATATAAATATAGGCGGTATACGCCGTATGAACTCATTATAGCTACCGTATGTTGCTTTGTCAAGTGCTTTTCACAAAACTTTCGCTTGACAAAGCTACGTTATGTTGCTATAATACGGCTTGTCTACGAAGTGTAGCATTACACCGTCCTCATCGGCGGATCATGCAACGCTCGGTAGACCCCGCTCTGCGAACCGCAGAATCGAAACACAGTTAAGGAGAGACAAAAATGACGGATTACACGCGGAGCAGAACATACGCGTTCATCGTTGTGCGGCAGGCGCCGGTTGTGCGCAGACAGAGAAACGGAAGCGGTGTTAAGCGCGCCGCAGCCGCAATCGCGGCTGCGGCTGCGGTCTGGCTCGTCTGTTCCGGCATCGCGCTGTTAAAGCAGTCGGGGACGGCGGAGCCGGATATTATAAGAACGGCGGAGCGTCATACGGAACCGTACGCGGCGGCGGCAGCGGCGGTGACGGACGAGGCNNNGGCAGCGGAAGCGGTTTACGGATTTGTTGAGCTTGACATTCCGCTGTCGGCCGAGCTGCAGCGGTATTTATACGATGCGTGCGTCGAAAACGGCGTCGATTACGCGTTCGCGCTCGGGCTGGCGGAATGCGAATCGAGCTTCAGGACGGACGTGGTGAGCAAAACGAACGACTACGGGCTGTTTCAGATAAACGCCATAAACGCGGAGTGGCTCGCGGAGCTGGGATACGACGACATGCTCGACCCGCGCGACAACATCGACGCCGCGATGTACATCCTCGGCGACTATATCGAGAAGTGCGGCGACATCGCGCTCGCGGCGATGGCATACAACCTCGGAGAGACCGGCGCGGCGCGGTCGTGGGAGAGCGGAGTTTATACGAACAAATACGCATCGCGCGTCGAAGCGGCGCGCCTTAAGTACGCGGCGCTTCTGAGCGACGCAGCGTCATAAAAAGAAGCATCATGAAAAGAAGGAGAAAATATGAGAAAAAACAGACTGCGCAAAAGCGATCTCGTAATTCTCGCGCTGCGCTGTTCGCAGCTCGAGACCTCGCATACGCCTCTCTCCGGCGCGTCTGAAGAAGCGTCGGACGACGGAGAGAAGAAAAAGCTTCCGTGCGACGACTGCCCGTTCCGGCACGAAGCCGGCTGCGTCGACCTCCTGATGGCGGAGCTGGCGCAGACACTGTGGCGGACGCTGCCCGCATGCGCGCGAAAATGAACGATGCGGCCGCGGATGCGGTGCCGAAGGCGGAGGTGCGGAGTCAGCAGCAGCGTACGCCGCTGCGGGATACACAGACGCAGCATACGCCGCCGTCACGTCAGCCGCAGCCTGTGCCGAAGCGCACGCTGCCGCGCGGCGTTGTCCGCGCCTGCTCCGGCGTGCTCGAAAGCGTTGACGCCGAGCCGTACGCCACATACGCGCGCGCAGCGGAGGATGCGATATCATGCGTCCGCGGCGGCTCCGAGCGTCAGCGCGCGATGCTTGCGGATGCCATACGGCTGAATCTGATCAACCGGAAGGAGTATCCGTACGAGGTTCTGGCGCGCAGGTTCGGCCTGCCCGTCAGCTGCTCCACATTCAAGCGCGAGAAGATGCGCTATCTGCGGCGCTTCGCGGAGCTGTGCGGGTTCATATGAGCCGGCACGGGTGAGATGCGGAGCGGTGCGTAAAGCAACCGAGGTGAGCCGGCATCGGCAGCGCCGGATAATACCCGATAAAACCGAATGAGGGTATAATTCATTTTTGATGATTTAAGTAACCTCGTAAACCGTATATTATACCGACTGTTCCTTTCTCATGTACCTTTCTCACCGTCCGTTGCGCGGGATCTTTAAGTTATGGACAACGACTTCGGCGCGACAACATGATTTCCAGCGTTCGGACCGCGTTCGGTAAAATATGAGCCGCTAACCATCACGTTTTATGGTATCATAACGCCATGTAAAAGAACATTTGTTCTTTCAGGGGCTGTGTCACGCCGGCACGCGCCCCTGAATATTCTGTTAAGGAGATGGCGCTATGAAAGACGAAGCGGCATTATTACATCAGAGCGCGGGCGGCGAAGTCATTTCGCGCGTTTGCGAGGAGCGCTTCGCGCGCGACAAGGAGCGGCTCGACCGCGCGGAGCAGCGCGAGGAGCGCATCAGCGAGAACCTGACGCGGGCGTCGTCGCTGCTCGACCGTACGTCGGACAAGCTCGACCGAATATCGGCGACTGTCAAGGAACACGACGAATGGATCCGCGCGCACGAACGGCGTCCGTCGACGTGGCTCGAGCGCGCGGCGGCGGCGCTTGTCAACGCCGTCGTGGCGGCGGCGGTGTCGGGTGCGGTCGCATGGCTTGTAGCGCTCGCGGTATAAGGGAGAAAAACATGGTTGAAGGAATAGACGTTTCATATGCAAACGGTTACATAGACTGGCAGAAGGTAGCCGCGTCCGGGCGCCGCTTTGCCATGATCAAGGCGACGCAGGGACACGCGTTATCGAGCAATTCATACCTGTTTACGGACAGGCTCTTTACGCAAAACATCACGGGAGCGCATACTGCGGGTATGGACGCGGGCGTGTACCACTACCTGACGGCGAAGACGGTCAAGGAGGCGCAGATCGAGGCCGACCACTTCACGGCGACGATCGAGCCGTACCGCGAAAAGATAAACCTCTATGCGGCGGTCGACGTCGAGGAGGACAAATACCTTCCGAAGAACAAAGCGCTGCTGACCGACATCGTTAACGCTTTCTGCGAAACCGTGAGGGCAGCCGGTTACAAACCTTGCGTATACACAAATCCGGCTTATCTGACGTCGCGGCTCAACGACGTCAGCAAATGGCCGCTGTGGCTCGCGTGCTGGAACAGGTCGGAGACGCTGCCGAAGGGCTACGAACGCGCCGTAATCTGGCAGCACACGGTCGTCGGCGACGAGTACGCGGTCAAGAAGGGCTGGGCGCAGCA
>DBRA01000052.1 GCA_002305445.1 Clostridiales bacterium UBA1380
TCTGCATTGCCTTCCCTCCCGCCGTATGACAGGCCCATTATAGCACAAAAAAGCGGACAGTATCTGTCCGCTTTTTGCCAAAATATCGGTTTTTAAAAATCGGCGCTGCCCACCGTTCTCGGATGGGGCAGTACGTCGCGGATATTGCTGACGCCGGTGAGGTACATGACCAGCCGCTCGAAGCCGAGGCCGAAGCCGGCGTGCTTCGCGCCGCCGTACTTGCGCAGCTCGAGGTACCACCAGTAGTCCTTCTCATCGAGGCCGAACATGCGCAGGCTCTCGAGCAGGATATCCATTCTCTCCTCGCGCTGCGATCCGCCGCAGAGCTCTCCGACTCCGGGAACGAGCAGGTCGGCGGCGGCGACGGTCTTGCCGTCGTCGTTTAAGCGCATATAGAACGCCTTGATCTCGCGCGGCCAGTCCGTGACGAAGACGGGGCGGCCGAAGTACTCCTCGGTGAGGTATCTTTCGTGCTCTGTCTGCAGATCCTGCCCCCAGCCGACCGGATAATCGAAGGTCTTGCCGGACTTCGCGAGAATATCCATCGCTTCGGTGTACGTCACGCGGGCGAAGTCGTTTTCGAGGACGTTATTGAATCGCGCGAGCAGCGTGTTGTCGATGAACTTGTCGAAGAACTCGAGCTCCGCCGGGCATGTGTTCATCAGGTGGCGGATGATGTATTTAAGCATATCCTCCTGAAGGTCCATGTCGTCCTTCAGGTCGGCGAAGGCGATCTCCGGCTCCATCATCCAGAACTCGGCGGCATGGCGCGGCGTATACGACTTCTCGGCGCGGAAGGTCGGCCCGAACGTGTAGACTGCACCGTAGGCGAGCGCGAAGCACTCGGCGTTGAGCTGTCCCGACACAGTCAGGTTCGCGCTCTTGCCGAAGAAGTCGGACGAGAAGTCGATCTTGCCGTCCGGCGTGCGCGGGAGTTCGTCCAGATCGAGCGTGGTGATGCGGAACATCTCGCCGGCGCCCTCGCAGTCGGAGCAGGTGACGATCGGCGTGTTGACATATACGAATCCGCGCTCGTGGAAGAAGCTGTGTATCGCAAACGCGGCCTCGCTGCGGACGCGGAACACGGCGTTGAACGTGTTCGAGCGCGGGCGGAGGTGCGCTATCGTGCGGAGATACTCCATCGTGTGGCGCTTCTTCTGAAGCGGGTAATCGGGCGCGCTCGCGCCCTCGACAGCGATCTCGTCCGCGTGAAGCTCGAAGGGCTGCTTCGCTTCCGGCGTAAGGATCAGCGTGCCCTTAACGATGAGCGCGCAGCCGACGTTCTGTTTGGCGATCTCGGCATAGTTTGCCAGCTTGCCGGACTCGAAAACGACCTGCAGGTTTGTGAAGTAGCTGCCGTCGTTCAGCTCGATAAATCCGATGACGTTAGACGACCGTATCGTGCGCGCCCAGCCCGCGACCGTTATTTCGGCGCCGGAAAACTTATCAGGCGACGCGAATATTTCCTTAATATGCGTTCGCTGCATTTTTATATATCTCCGTTTTATGTTTCAAAATATATATTCAGGCGGGCGCTTCTTACAGCAGAAACACGCCGGCGTCCGAGCATTTTTTGATCATATCGTCCGGCCAGACGGACGCCTGAACCTCGCCGATATGCGCCTTGTGGAGCAGCGCCATGCAGAGGCGGCTCTGTCCGATGCCGCCGCCTATCGTCAGCGGCAGCTCGCCGTCGAGCACTGCGCGGTGGAACGGAAGCTTCGCTCTTTCCTCGCATCCGGCTGTCTTGAGCTGCGACATCATCGACTTCGCGTCGACGCGTATACCCATGCTCGAAAGCTCGAGCGCGCAGCCGAGCGGCTCGTACCAGACGAGTATGTCGCCGTTGAGCGACCAGTCGTCGTAGTCTGGCGCGCGTCCGTCGTGCGGCTTGCCGGAGCGCAGCGCTCCGCCTATCTGCATCACAAACACGCTGCCGTGCTCGCGGCAGATCTCGTTTTCGCGCTCCTTCGGCGTCAGATCCGGGTACGCGTCCTCGAGCTCCTGCGTCGTGACCGCCTCGAAAACGGGCGAGATGAACGGCGTCAGCTTTTTAAAGCGGCTGCAGAGGGCGCGCTCCGTTTCGCTTATCGCCTCGAAAATCTGCGCGACGATGCTGATGAGGAAGTCCTTCGTGCGCTCTCCGGGAGACAGCACGCGCTCCCAGTCCCACTGGTCGACGTAGATCGAATGTATGTTGTCGAGCTCCTCGTCGCGGCGAATCGCATTCATGTCCGTATACAATCCGGTGTCGGGGCGGAAGCCGTATTTATGGAGCGCCATGCGCTTCCACTTCGCGAGGCTGTGGACGATTTCGACGCTCGCGCCGCCGATGCCGGCCACGTCGAACGTCACGGGGCGTTCGACGCCGTTCAGGTTGTCGTTGAGACCCGATTCGGGGCGGACAAACAGAGGCGCGCTGATGCGCTTGAGATTAAGACGCGCGGCAAGGCCGCGCTCGAAACCGTCCTTTATGAATTTTATCGCCTCTTCGGTTTCGGCTACCGTCAGCGGGGAGCAGTAGTCTTCCGGAATGTACAGGGAGCCCATAATTTTCTCATATTGCCTTTCGTTTATAAATATGTTTTTCTCTCCAAATGAATCCGAGACGGGCGGCGACTGCAAACGCGGAGTTCCCCGACCGTAATATTATATGATATAACACGTATTTTTGCAAGAACTAACTTTAAAAAAATCAGATTCTTTTACAGGGGCGGACGCGTTTCAGACCGCGTCGTCGCCCCTCTCGCGGATGATTATGCGTATCGGCGTGCCTTTGAAGCCGAAAACGTCGCGCAGGCAGTTTTCGAGATAGCGCCGGTAGCTGTAGTGGAACAGCTCGACGTCGTTGCAGAATACGACGAACGTCGGCGGCGCGACGGACGTCTGCGTCATGTAATATATCTTCAGGCGGCGGCCCTTGTCGGACGGCGGCTGGACGCGCGTCGTCGCGTCGGTCAGCACGTCGTTGAGCATGCCGGTCGACACGCGGAAGTTCGTCTGCTCGTTTATATACTTTACCGTCTCGAACACGCGGTTGACGCGCTGACCCGTTTTCGCGGAGATGAAAAGGATCGGCGCGTACGTCATATACGCGAGCGCGTTGTATATATCCTTCGTGAACCTGTTCACGGTGTCGTTGTCCTTTTCGATCAGGTCCCACTTGTTGACGGCGATAAGCGACGCTTTGCCGGCTTCGTGCGCGATGCCGGCGATCTTCTCGTCCTGCTCGGTTATGCCCTGCGTCGCGTCGATGACGATGACGCAGACGTTCGCGCGCTCGACTGCGGTATGCGCCCTGAGCACCGAGAAGTGCTCGATTCTGTCCTCTATCCTGCTCTGGCGCCGTATGCCGGCGGTGTCGATGAGGTTGAACACGCCGTGTTCGTTTTCGAGCCGCGTGTCGATCGCGTCGCGCGTCGTGCCGGGGATGTCGGAGACGATCAGGCGGTTCTCGCCCAGCATCATGTTGACAAGCGAGCTCTTGCCCGCGTTCGGCTTGCCGATGACGGCGACCGATATCGCGTCGTCGTCGGTCGCATCCTCCGTCTGCGGCGGCAGCGCTTCGACGACCGCGTCGAGCAGATCGCCCGTTCCGGTGCCGTGCAGGCTCGACAGCGCTACCGGGTCGGTGTCGAACCCGAGCTCGTAGAACTCGTAGTATTCGGGCGCGACGTCGCCTATGTTGTCCGACTTGTTGACGGCGACGATGACCGGCTTGCCCGATTTTTTAAGCATGACGGCGATATCGCGGTCGTCGGCCAGAAGGCCCGCGCGTATATCGGTCATAAAGATGATTACGTCGGCTGTGTCGATTGCTATCTGCGCCTGTTCGCGCATCTTCTGCAAGATTAAATCGTCGGTCTTCGGCTCGATACCGCCCGTGTCGATGACGGTCATCTCGCGCCCGTTCCACTCGGTCACGCCATAGATGCGGTCGCGCGTGACGGACGGTACGTCCTCCACGATGGCGCGGCGCTCGCCTATAAGTTTGTTGAACAGCGTCGATTTGCCGACGTTCGGCCGCCCGACGATGGCGATCACGGGTCTTGACATTTTTTATTCCTTATCCTTAACTTTATCGGACGCGTCCTCGTAAAGCGAGGCGTTCTCGCTCCACGAGCGCGTCATGTTGCGTTTCCACTTCGCATCGTATGCGGCGGAAAACTCTTCCCCCGTTATGGAGTAGCAGTCCATCATGTCGCAGAGGTACATTATGACGTCCGCCACCTCTTCGACGAAGTGCGCCCTGACGACGGGGTTGTCTATTATGGCTCTGTCGCCCTTCTTCTTGATTATCGCGATGACCTCGCCCAGCTCGTCCACCGACCAGAGCAGGCTGTTGCGCCCGTTTTCGGGGATATGCGGGTCCCAGTCGTGCGCCTCGCGCAGCTTCTGCTGCTTCGCTATAAGCTCCGAAATCGTGAAATCCATAGGGCAGCTCCTTATTTTACCGCAGCTGCTATCAGCGACGGCACGTCCGCGAGCGCGACCTCGGTCTGCCCGCTCGTTTTCATGTCCTTCATGACGGCGACGCCCTTCTGCAGCTCGTCGTCACCGATGATGAGCACGCGCCGCGCGCCTATCTTGTCGGCGTACTTCATCTGAGCCTTCAGCGAGCGGCCGACGATGTCGCATTCGGCGTATATGCCCGCCGCGCGGCACTTCTCCGCTATCGCGAGCGCGGCGCCGCGCGCGGCGTCGCCGAGCGGGGCGCAGTAAAGCTCCGGCTTCTCCTCTTCGGGTATGACCGTGCCGGACGCCTGCATCGCGAGCAGAAGACGCGTTATGCCTGCGGCGAAGCCTATTCCCGGCAGCGCCGGGCCGCCGAGCTCCGCGACGAGGTTGTCGTATCGGCCGCCGCCGAGTATGGTCGACTGCGCGCCTATGAGGTCGGACACAAACTCGAACACGGTGCGCGTGTAGTAGTCGAGCCCGCGCACGATGTTGGGGTCGAGCGTATATTCGATGCCTGCGCCGCCGAGCGCGGCAGTGAGCGTCTTGAGGTGCGCGCCGCACTCGCCGCAGAGGTGGTCGACGGCGCGCGGCGCGTCCTTCGCTATCTTCGAGCATTCCGGCGACTTGCAGTCGAGTATGCGGAGCGGGTTTGTGCGAAGCCGCTCGCGGCATGTGTCGCAGAGGGCGCTCTCGTGCGCGGCGAAGTATTCGACGAGCGACGCGCGGTAGGCGGGGCGGCACTCCGGGCAGCCGATCGAGTTGATGCGCAGCGACGCGCCCTTTATGCCGAGCGAGCGGATGAATCTGTCGGCGAGCGCGATCATCGTGAAGTCGGCGGATGCGTCGGCGGCGCCGAAGCACTCTGCGCCGAACTGGAAGAACTCGCGCGAGCGGCCCGCCTGCGGCTTTTCATAACGGTAGCAGCCGATCAGGTAGTAATATTTCTGCGGCATGACGTCGGACGTTCTGCCGTTCTCGATAAGTGCGCGGACAACGCCCGCCGTTCCCTCGGGGCGCAGCGCGAACTCGCGTCCCTCGCGGTCGGCGAAGGTGTACATCTCCTTCTGAACGACGTCGGTCACCTCGCCGACGCCGCGCCTGAAAAGGCCGAGCTCCTCGAAAACGGGAGTCCGTATCTCGCGGAAGCCGTAGAGCGCGGCGGCCTCTCTCGCCTTCTCCTCGACAAAACGCCACGCGCCGACGTCCTCGGGCATGACGTCCATCGTCCCGCGCGGTTTCTTGATTTTTTCGTTCATATTCGCATACTCCCCGATGATAATATCATAATGTATTAGTATACCAAATTTTTCGCCGTTTTGCAATACTTATATCGGGGCTGCGAACCCTGCCGGCTATTTGCGCATCGACGCGATGCCGGTGACAAGCAGCATCGCGCCGAAGACGCGCCGCAGTATCTGCGCGGGCACGTGCGGTGCCGATAGCGCGCCGAGCGCTGCTCCGGCGACGCCGAGCACGCTGACGGCGAGGATCAGCCGGTACGGCAGCTCCTTATTCCGCAGCCGCGTCAAAATCGAGGCGACGGACGCGAACACGAACAGCGTGAGATTCGACGCCTGCGCTTCGAGCTGCCCAGCGCCGCGCAGAAACGTCAGATACAGTACGAAAAGCCCTGCGCCGCCCACTCCCATTCCCGCGAGCGCGGCCACAACGGCGCAGGCTATCGCATCGATCACGGTATTCACAGCCCGAAAAGCATGAGCGCGCCGGAGACGCATAAGAGCGCTCCGAAAATCCGCTTGAGCGTCGGGTGCGACGAGCGCTCGCCGATGAGCGCGCCGGCGATGCCGCCCGCCGCCGCCGCGAACGCGGTTGCCGCAAACGGCGTCGCGCCCTCCATGCCGAGCCTGCCGTAGATAAACGACGACGCCAGCGTCATCGGCAATATGCACGCGACCGTGACGGCGAAGAC
>DBRA01000069.1:0-9207 GCA_002305445.1 Clostridiales bacterium UBA1380
GAATACGGGCTGCGGATCAGGTATTTATAATCTGCGCGCGATATGAACTCCTCGCCCGTGTCGCCCGTGCGGTCGTAGAACGTCAGCGTATATTTCTCACCGTCGTAGACAAGCTCTTTGACATAGTAACTGCCGTCCTGGTCGGAGTAGGACTGATAGATGCGCACGGTCGCGGGACGGTTGTTTTTCGTATCGCTGACAAAGTCGACCCAGTATTTTTCACCATAAACGAGGCTGCTGCCGTCGAGCACGACGCAGCCGTCCGCCGCCGCCTGCTCCGCGGTATAGTTTTCGCGCAGCTCGCGGAGGTCGAGCCACGCGTTCGCGGGCGCGGCGGGCGGCTCTCTCCGCATCGCGAGAAAGAACGCCGCGACGGCAATAATGCCTGCAGCCGCTGCAACCGCGATCCGGAACACAGGTTTTTTATAGTTTATCATATCTCTCACCTATATGAAATCTATCTTCCAAGCAAGATCACATATATAGACTAACCCAACATATCCGCATTGTCAATAAAAAATAATATATCCGGTTTCCATCAGCACCTTATACATATTATATCATTAAAATACCGTAAACGGTTGAAATTATTGCTTCCGTATTGTATTATTATCATGATATATCAAACCGGGGGAAAACACATGAGAAACCTGACTATCAAAGAGAACGAGATACTCTTCGTGCGCAGCGGCGAGCTCGTGAGAATCACGCCCTGCGGCAGAAACGCGATAAGATTTCAGGGCTTTCCGTCCTGCAGCGTCATCGACGAGAATTATACGCTGATGCCGCAGAAAGTCGGCTGCGAGATAACCGAGCGCGACCACTCCGTCACAATGACGCAGGGCAATCTGACCGTCGAGCTCTTCGGCAACGGCAGAGTGGCGTTTTACCGCGACGGCGCGACGATACTCGACGAGCAGCCCGAGCTCACGTTCTATAACGGCTTCAGGAATTACCTCAACATAGCCGACGGCATCTGGAAAAGCCGCGTGACGTTCAACGCAAACGACAACGAGCATTTCTTCGGCCTCGGCCACAGCATGAGCAACCGCTTCGACATGAAGGGCTGCTCGGTCGATATGATCAACACAAACGCTAACTGCTTCATGCCGTATGTATATTCGTCGCTCGGATACGGTTTTTTATGGAACAACCCGTCGATCGGCACGGTCGAGCTTTCCGCCAACCGCACGCGCTGGAGCAGCGACGCGTGCAGATTCATCGACTACGTCGTCATAGGCGGAACGCCCAAGGAGGTCAGCGAGACGCTCGCCGACCTTACCGGCCACGCGCCCGAAATGCCCGACTGGGCCACCGGTTTCTGGCAGAGCCGTCTGCGCTACGAGACGCAGGAAAAGCTGCTTGAGGTCACAAGAAGATACAGGGAGGAGAACATTCCGATCTCCGCAATAATCTGCGACTACTTCCATTGGACGGAGCAGGGCGACTANNGACGAAGTTCATCGTGTCCGTATGGCCGACCATAAACCAGCGCAGCGAAAACTACTGGGAGATGAAGAACAGAAACATGCTGATCAGAACCGCGAGAGGTTCCGACAGAGTTTTCGACTTCTACGGCTGGCAGGCGGAGATCGACGCGACAAACGCCGAGACGAGGAAGTTCGTCTTTGAAAAGCTGAAGGAAAACTATCTCGACAACGGCGTCGATTACTTCTGGCTCGACGAGGCGGAGCCGGAGGTGCACCCCGAACAGTTCGACAACCTTATATTCAGCAAGGGCAGAGGCGACGTCGTCGCGCTTCTCTACCCGTACTACTACGCGCAGCTCGTCTACGACGGCTTCAGGGAGATGGGCGACGACGACGTCGTCACGCTGACGCGGTGCGCGTACCCCGGCAGCCAGAAATTCGGCGCCCTCGTGTGGTCGGGCGACATACCGTCGACGTTCGAGAGCCTTAAATGCCAGGTCCACGCCGGCATCAACATGGCGATGTGCGGCATACCGTGGTGGAACACCGACGTCGGCGGCTTCTACGGCGCCGACACGACGAGCGAATACTTCAGGGAGCTCATCGTAAGGTGGTTCCAGTTCGGTGTGTTCTCCCCCGTTTTAAGACTGCACGGCAGCAGAATGCGCCACGCCGAAAGCAACGGCATGATCGAGCAGTCGGGAGACCCGAACGAGCTGTGGTCGTTCGGCGAGGAGAACTTCAAGATCCTCAAGAATCTTGTGATGCTTCGCGAAAGACTGCGCCCCTATATCAAGGAGCAGATGAACATCGCGAGCGAAAAGGGCTATCCCGTGCTGCGTCCGATGTTCTTCGAGTATCCCGATGACAAGACCTGCTACACACTCGACGAGCAGTACATGTTCGGCAGCGACATAATCTTCGCGCCGGTCGTCAACCGCGGCCAGAAAACGAAAAAGTTCTACGTTCCGGACGGCGAGTGGGTGCTGACGATGAACGGCGAGAAGATGACGGCGGGCTGGCACGAGGTCGATGTAGACATCACGGATTTCGTGGCGCTCGTCAAGGCCGGCAGCGACGTCGGTTCCGCTTTCGGCATAGGCAGATAACCGTCCGCGGATAATAGCGTTTCGCGCGGTGAACCGTGCGGGTTCAATCAAAAGGCGGTGATTTATGACATTCGCATGGCTTGACTACGACGACTCTTACGCGGGCATTGTCGAAGGCTGGCTTGACGAAGACGCCGTACGGTTCACCGGCTGCGACGACGGCTGGACACCTTTCATCGAATACTGGCTGAATGACAGTGAAACGGCGCTCGGAGAAAATTTCTTTTGCAAAATCATCTGCGAGAGCGGCTCTCCGGTCGCCGTGATCACGCTCGCCCTGCACGAAGGCAGCCTTACCGTGATGGAATTCATAGCCGATCCGGCGAAGCGCGGCAGAGGCATCGGCTCGGCTGCATTGAGGGAGCTGCTCCAAAACGGCAGCGCGATAATCGGCATGGACTTTGTCAGTGCCGAAGCTGTGATTTACCCGAACAATGCCGCTTCGCGCGCGGCGTTCGATAAGGCCGGGTTTGCGTTCGACCGCGCGCATCCGGACGGGGACGCGCTGTATTATAAATTCGAAAAAGCGTCTTTATGCTACTGCGGACACGACTGCTCGCGCTGCGCCACATACCTCGCGACGGTTAATAACGATGATGGCTTGCGTCGGCGGTCGCAGGAGTTTTACCGCGAATTTCTGAAGCGCGACATACCGCTGCGCGACATAAGCTGCCGCGGCGGAAGAAGCGACGGCGCGTTCTTTCTCTGCAAGGGCTGCCCTTTTAAAAAGTGCTGCAATGAGAAAGGGCTCTCGTCGTGCGGCGAATGTGAAAATCAGTGCGGTATGTATTCGGATTACCGCGAGAAGTACGTGAACAAGTGCAATCAGATATGATTACTTCCCGCGAAACGCACCGTGTCCGGCGCGAGAATAAAAAAACGACCGTGAAACGGTCGTTTTTTTATGTACTGCCATCAATAGTTCTCGATCTCGGCCTTCACAAGGTCGTACCACTCGGTGAGGCACTGAGGCCGGCCGCCGACCGTGGTGATGTCCTTCAGGATGAACTCGACGTTTGTGCCGTTTCTGCGGCAGGCATCGAGCGTGCGCCGTATCTCGGCGCGGACGGAGTCGACGTCGGGGTAGCGGTCGCGCACGTATGACGGGTTCGGCTTGCGCGCCATCAGGTAGTCGGAGCCCATCGCGTCGGCGGCGGCGTCGACGTCCGCCCACGGCGAGACCGATATGGCGCGGACGGTCTTTATCTTGCGTATGATGTCGATCTTGTTGTGCAGCGGCTCGCAGCAGCCGTAGTTGACCCAGCCGAACCGCTCGTACAGCGGCTTCATGTACTCGATCTCGAACTCGTCGTGCATCGCGGGCGAGACCTCCGAGAATATCTGCGCCGCGCCGGACACCCACATGTCGCGCGGACGGATGTGGTCGGGGTCGATGTCGTACCAGCGCTGCTCGTCCGTATATGTCTCCATGCAGTGGCAGATGACGCCCTCTCCGCCGTCGAGGGCACCTGCCGCCTCGAGCTTGTCGACGTAGTCATTTTCGATAGCGACAAGGCGCGCCATCAGCGCGTGGACGTGCTCCGGTTCGTCGTAAAGCGAGTAGAGCGCCGTTTCGGCGCCGCGCCAGAACGTGATGCGGTCCCAAAGCGCGTGCCAGAATCCGACGCCGGCCAGCCGGACGGGGATAAGTCCGGACAGAAGCTCCTCCGCTTGCTCGAGGTTCCGTTTGTCGGCGTCTGGGTACGCCTTGATTTCGTGGTAGTGCAGCTTCGATAGCGACGCTTCTTCGTCATATGTGCCGTCGGGTTTATATATCGCGGGAAGCTGGTCGGCGTATACATGCGTCTGCGCGCCGCTGTGCCCCGGTTCGTCGCCGATGACGGTGCCGAGGCCGACGCCGCTGTCGGAGACGGCCTTGCCGATGCGGATAAACGGCTTTATCACCATGTCGGCGCGGAAGCGCTTCCATTTGTAAAGCTCGGTGCGCAGCGTCCATTCGAGCGAGCGCGCGAACTTATCCTGACAGAGGCATGTGAGCGAGCCGTCGTCGTTCATCTCGCCCCACGGAATCTGGTCGATGATTATCGTCGGGCGCGCGCTCTTAAGCGCGTTGAGCCGCCCCCAGTTGTCGGACGTCTCCTTATGTACGGGCAGCGCGGCGATCTCCGCGTATTCCGACGCGAGAGGATACAGTATTTCTTTGTCAGTCATCAGATTATCTCCAAACAATGTTTATCACGGCATGATGAGCGATTCGCAGCAGTACGCCGACGGGCTTCGCCCGAAATACCGTTTGAACGCGCGGGAAAAATTCTTATAATCCGAGTAGCCTACCGCATATGCTACTTCAGAAACGGCGGCACCGCTCGATAGCATCTGTGCTGCGCGGTTCATCCGCCGGTATTCGATCATCTTTGACGGAGGAATGACATATTCCTGTTTAAATTTACGAGAGAAATAACAGCGTTCAAGACCGCAGTGAGCGGCAAGGCCGGCCGCCGTCAGTTTTTTATCAAGGTTGTCGTCGATATAACCGATTATACTGTTGCATTTTGAAGGCGCGGGTTCGATATAAGGCGAGCGATCCTCACAGCTTATCAGCAAAAGATCGATAAGATCTTCGAGCATTTCGGCGTTAATATCCTTCGGAGTAAAGTGGTCATATTGCCCGGACACCGAACTGCGGAAGCACCTTACAATAAGATCCCAGATATACGGCGTCATTCCCTTTTCCGCGTCTATCTTTATATATGTATTATGCTGCTTCATATCGAGTTCCGCATGTACCCAGGTTACAACAAACGGATCGGAAATATCGTGCCACAATTCATATTCGGTAAAGGAAGGCAGAATATACATATAATCCGGCTCGAACGTGATTGTGCCATACGCGTCACGGTAATAAGCCGTGCCGCTGCGCGGAAGGTATATACGGTTGTACTGGCTGTAATAACGGAACTTCCATTCGGGATAACAGACGGTATATCCGCCTAATATATATGTCGGGCTATATTTCATGTTTTGCCTCCTTTTACGTAAAACGGACGAGAAACCGCCCATTAGCGTCCCCCGTCCGTTTCCGTCTTATAAATCGAGGCAGCAGACACCTTTTAATAAGTCTTTTTCTTTATTACTGTTAATGACAATGTGAGCGCTGCGCCCAGAGCAAGTACGGTCAATAACGCTGAGGCATCGCCGGTCTGCGGAGACGATGCCTGATTTTCTGTTTTAACAGGAGCCGATGTCTCTGCTGTTTCAATCGGAGCGGCCGTCTCCTCGACAGGAGCTTCAGTTTCTTCGGCGGGGTCAGGGTCAGACATGCCGGCTGTCATGACGTTATTTATCTGCTCGGGCGAAAGAACCGATCCGTAAACCCGCATATCGTCGATGCAGCCGTGGAAGAAACGCGATCCGGCAGCGGGATCGGCGGTGCCGTATACAAAGCCGCCGATCGTGAAGGTGTCAAAATTCAATGGCATTGTTGTGGCATAATCCTCGGAATCGAGTTCGCCGTTGATGAATATCTGTTTTGTACCGTCGTCGCCGTTATAGGTCAGGGCGACAAAGTACCATTCGCCGGTATCGGCGACAAACGAACTGCGCAGGTCCATATTGCCGTCTTTTGAGTCGTGCTGGAAATTCATGTTTGAGTCAAGCTCGAATGANNTTCACCCAATAGGTAATTGTTGCGTTCTGAATATAACCGTCGTCGACCGGATATTCAACCCATATGTACGCGTCTGTCCCGTTGAAGTAACCGCAGTCGCCGAACTTGCCCTTATCGGAAGTGATAGTGCCGTATACGGTTGCTTCTGTATTGCCGCACTCGTCCTTGGCAAAGTCGCCGTTGTCGAACTTCCAGTGCATCAGCAGATTGTCCTCAGCCGCGAAAACGGCTGTGGCGGCTGTTAAAATAAACAGCGCCGAAATGAGAACCGATATGAGTCGCTTCATCTTTTTTCTCCTTTTTTATTTTATTATGGTTTCACGAGGATTTCAAGTGTCTAAATCGAGAACGAGTTCATAAATACGGTCGAGTTCCTTCTGCATCAGCTCGGCCTTTTTCGCATATTCGCTTGCGTACTGATCTTTCTTCTTGGCGTTGATGAGTTCCGAGATGAAATAGCCCGGCATGCTCGTGCCTGTCAGCTCGAAGCAGAGCCCGAAGTCGTAAACGATGTTCGACAGTATTATATCAAGCATTTCTGCGGAGTCGGGGTCGTTTGATATACGCGATTTCAATACCTGCTCATAATATACGGGTACGATTTTTTCGTAAGCCAGCGCACTCATCACTTCGAGCACAAAGCAGGAGAAGTCAAGCTCGTCGCCGTCAAGCGTCAGAGGAAGCGCATACATTCCGGTCCACGTATGCGTGCGGTAATTCTCCTGATTCTCGTCATATTTCGGCAAAGGCAGGATACCGTAGTCAATGTCGACATCCTTCAGAAGCTCGCAGTCGAAAAGCGAGGATTGCTCGAACAGCACGCGGCCCGTTTTTAGTGTCACGCCAGAGTTTGTCGTTGTTTTATTGCCGTCATAGAAAAGCTGATACAACTTTTCGAATGCCGCCATCTGCGCTTCGTTGTTCAGATTCAGATACGGATGGCCGTTCTCGTCAATTTTCACGCTGACATCGGCCGTTGCGGTCACAAACGAAGCTACGCGCCAGTTTGCGGGGCATGAAAAACCGAACTGATCGATGTTCGGGTTCCACTTGCCGTTTCCGTCTTTGTCGAGCGCTGCCGCCGAAGCCAACTCGCCCAGCTTGTCGACCGTCCATTTGCCCGACCGCACAAGCTCATACGGGTCTTCAAGATTGTTTTCGATAAGCATGGTCTTATTAAAGATAAGAACGAGCGGCGACTGTATGGTCAGCGAGCCCGCGGTGAAGTATGTGCGGTTCGCGACATTAAGGTTTTTGATTATGGATTGATTCCACCACGGCTTTGTGAAGTCGATATACTGAGTATCGTCCCATGTGCGGAGCAGACCTTCCGTCAGCATCGCAACGTTGCCGCCGTGGATGTGGGTCAGAACGATGTTGTACGGTTTCTCCCCGGCGCTGATGTTCAGCTTGAGATCGCCATATGCCGAGTTCCATGCCGCGCCTTTGTATTCCTCGAGAACGAAATTGTATTTTTCGGTGACTTCCAGATTACGGTTGTAGATGGCGTCGTTGAAAGATTCGCCGGTAAGTCCGTCCGCCCAGAAGCCTTTGTCAACCACCAGTTCCCAGTTATACGGGTTATACAGCGTAAATGTCCTCCCGCCGAAGTCCCGTTCGCCCATGATGTCGTATATTGTCTTCTCGCTTTCTTCCTCCGGAGTCTCGCTTATCGCTGATATATCGACGGAGGTGTCTGTTTGACTTGCTTTTTCGGACGCGCAGCTTATCGTCATAGGGATCAATAAACTGAACGCAAGCAGTAAAGCAACAGTTTTTATCATTTTCCCCTCCCCAGAATTTTTTATTTTATCGAGACAGTAATAAAATTCATTTCCTGGATACCGCCGTTCCGCTTGACCGCCCGCGCGATGATTACGGCGCGCCCGTCCTCTTGTCCGAATAAATCTTCCGGCAGCTCGGCGGTCGCCTCGCAGTCTTCAAGAGGGAACTCGCCGACGAAAACATCATTGACTACTACGGATATCCGGTCTACGAGCGTGTTTGTGTTGTCGAATCGCACGAGCAGTCTTACGCTGCCCTCCGGTGCCGTATAATCCGAACACATACCGATCGCATCGGCGTCGTCGCCTTTCTTCATCTCCGCACCGTCTTGGCTGAACAGCGACATATCAATTTTATCCGAAGTTTTCGGAGCCCATCTCAGTGTCATATGTTTAATATCCGACAGCTCCGCCGACATGAACGATACGCGTTCGTTCAGAAACTTTTTAATCCATTCAACCTCGTCAGCAAAATTCACGAGTCCGGGCAGACCGTAAATGTCGTCGCCGAATGTGGGGTAGAGGGTTTGGTTCGCATCCGACGCCGCCGAAAGCTGCTCCGCGAGCTTATCGATTTCACCGCCGTTTTTTGTCAGCGCCGCGACCGACGGCGCGAAATCGCAGAAGCGTTCCTCTGCCCTGACCATAAAATAAGGATCGGCTGCGATATACTTATACCAGTTGGTGTTATTGTCGGACCGGCTCGACCAGTCGCCCGGGCGCGTCGGCTCCGTCCAGCCGTTGGCGGCCGTATAATTGCCGAGAGAGTTGCCGAGATCCCATATCGGCCCCATCATGAATTTTCCGCCCGCATCTTTATAAAAGAACGTGCTGTTGATCATAAAATCATGTGTTTTCACGAGCTGAGAGAATACCCAGTAGGATACGAGCGCGTCCAAGTCGAACCATTTCGTATAGTGCTCCCGATTCTTAGACATTTTATCCGCCGACTTGATCGCACTCTCAAATGCGTTAATTTCGTCCTTCAGGTAGGCCATCATTTCTTTATTATCGACAGCGTCCTCGGGACTTTTGATCATCACGGGATTTCCGAGCGATGTTTTAAACTTGGATTTTTCATCGTACTGAACCGATATTTCGCAAAGATATCCGCCGGTGATATCAAAACCGTTTTCGGTCGTGATGTCCTTCAGGCTGACGCCCGCCGCTTCCGCTGTCTCCTCGAGATCGGTTATGTCGACTCTTCCTCCCTCAATGCGAATCGTTTCACATAATTGGTATGTGCCGATGAATTT
>DBRA01000069.1:9303-9820 GCA_002305445.1 Clostridiales bacterium UBA1380
TCCGGCATTACCGCGCGGAGCGATCCCCTGACATATTCTGTTTTGCTATTGACGGGAGCGGCTGTTTCTATATATAATACCGGCAACAGGCTTTTATAAATAGATCCGTTCGGAAGTTCAAGCGCGGTTGTGGGTTGTGTTTTCGCTTCTCCCGCTGTGTTGTCAACAGTTTCCGATATAACGCCGGTTGTGACATCGGTTTCCTGTTCTTCGGCGCGGCACGACTGTATTGTTATACACATCCCGGATACGACTAAAAACAACATCAAGCGATAAAGGCATAATTTCATAATAAATAATTTACGCTATTGATTGTTTATTCATATGCAGTATATAAAATAAATCGGTTTATTTAAACCGCTGTATGCGTCCTCGATACCGCCGTTTGTGCTGTATGATTTTATCGGAATTTATAAATTTTGCTCGGAACATTTTATCGACGTTATGTGACAGAAAGCTTTATAATAATCGCAGGGTCCCTTTTATATAACTTTACAATACAAAGCGGGAAATATAT
>DBRA01000069.1:9848-14802 GCA_002305445.1 Clostridiales bacterium UBA1380
AGATGAGATTCGATTTCGACGAACCGACGTGCCGGCTGCGCACAAACTCCGTCAAGTGGGACGAAACGCCCCGCGTTTTCAACATACCCGCGGGCGACGATATAATTCCGATGTGGGTCGCGGATACAGATTTCCGCTGCCCGCCCGAGGTGCTCGAAGCCGTGCACGGTTCGTTCGACGCAGGTATGATAGCGTACAAGTATCTGTCGCCGGCGTTTGCGGAAGCGGTCGCCGGATGGATGCTGCGCCGCCACGGCCTTGAAATCGATCCCGAATGGGTGCTGCCGCTGCCGAGCGTCGTCTCCGGTATATCGGCGGCAATGTGCGCGTTGACAGAGCCCGGCGACGAGGTCATAATCCAGACGCCGGTATACGGGCCGTTCATGTCGGTGCCGTCGAACTGCGGCCGCGTCGTACTTGACAACAAGCTGATCGAGCGGTGCGGCGACGGCAGGACGCTCCGCTACGACATCGACTTCGAAGGGCTCGAAGAGCTTGCGGCGCGTCCGCGCGCCAAGATGATGGTGCTGTGCAGCCCCCACAATCCGGTCGGACGGATCTTCACGCCCGACGAGCTTGCGCGCATAATCGACATATGCCGCCGCAACGGCGTTTTCCTCGTCAGCGACGAAATACACGCCGACGTGATTATCTCGGACAGGTTCACACCGATTCTGTCGGTCGCAGGAGAAAGTCGTGCCGCCGGCGACAGTCTGCGCGGTATATGTCAGATCTGCTCGCCGAGCAAGAGCTTCAACACGCCCGGCTCGCATGCGGCTTACATGATCGTGCCGGACAGGGACGAAAGACGCAGAATCGACGAATTCTGGGATGCGCTGCATATACCGAACTGCTCCTTCATCTGCGAGGAGGTTGTCACCGCCGCCTACAACCGCGCAGAATACTACGTCGACGAGCTGTGCGAGTACATCGCCGGAAACGTCGCATATATGACGGACTTCATAAAAACCGCGCTGCCCGCCGCACGCGTCGCCGATACACAGGCGACATACCTGATGTGGGCCGATCTGCGCGGCTGCGGCATACCGGACCGCGAAATCGTCCGCGTGCTGTGCGAAAAAGCGCGCGTCGCGCTGCAGCCAGGCGAATGGTTCCACCGCGACTACAAGGGGTACGTGCGCATAAACGTCGCCGCGCCGAGGGCTCGGCTCGAGGAGGCCGCCCGCCGCATCAAGGCCGTGTACGACGAATATGCCTCGGTCCCGCAGTAATAATTTTAAGTAACCGATTCCGTAAACCCGCGCCCGTATATGATACGCATCGCACCGTTACCGCAGCTTCGCGCTTCATCACATATATTAACGATCGGCCAACAGAGGTGTTATCATGTACTCAAAGCACGACGTCGAAACAGTCCGCGAGCTCGCGAAGCGCTATATTGAGATCGCGAACTCCGAAAAGCATGTGAAAATGCGCGAGCGCTTCAGGGCGACAAACGACCTGAAAATCGTCCGTCCGCCGGTCATTGTCGAGGAGCTGCCGTGGCACGAGATGAATATGGACGGCGCGCTCGACTGTGTCTGCGAGGACGGCGGACTGCGCGGAATCGAATACAGCTTCCGCGTCGCGCTCTTCCGCGAGAAGTACTTTAAATGCGACAACTTCATCGAGCCGGTGTTCGCCGTCGGCAAGTCGTATTCGTCGACCGGCAACGGCCTTGCCGTAACCGAGCGGCGGCTCGCGGCCGATGCGCGCAACAGCATCGTCTCCCACGCATACGCCGACGTGCTCGAGGATGAGCGCGCGCTTGAAGCCTTCCGCGACCCGGTCATTACCGCACACCCCGAGAACGACGCTAAAAACGTCGCGTACTACGGCGAGATCCTCGGCGACATCATGCCGGTCGAGCTGCGCGGGCACGGGATCTACTACGCGCCGTGGGACACCATATCGACGCTGCGCGGCGTCGAACCGATACTCGCGGACATTTACGAGCGGCCGGAATATCTGCATAAGATAATCGGACTTTTCACGCGGGCGATGAGCTCCGAGATGGATCAGATGGAGCGGCTGGGGCTTTACGACGGGCGCGGCCTTTCGCTGCACTGCACGCCCGCGCCGGTCACGGTTCCGAACCCGTCAAAAGACGGCGGCAAGTGCCGCGACATATGGTTCCGCACGATGGCGCAGATGTTCTCGTCGATATCGCCGGACGCGCACGAGGAGTTCGACCTGCAGTACAGCCGTCCTCTCGCCGAGCGCTGCGCGTTTACATATTACGGCTGCTGCGAGCCGCTCTCCGACCGCATCGACAAGCTGAAAAAGTACAAAAACCTGCGCAAGGTCGGCGCGAGCCCGTGGACGGACGTCAACGCGACGGCGGAGGCGCTCGGCGGCGATTATGTGCTGTCGCGCAAGCCCAACCCCGCGAACGTGGCGAACGGCGTCGACGCGGAGGTCGTGCGCGCCGAGATAACCGAGACCGTGAAGGCGTGCCTGAAATACGGTTGTCCGTGCGACATAACGCTCAAGGACATCAGTACGGTCAGCTACCGGCCGCAGAGCATCGTCGAGTGGACGCAGATCGTGTCCGGCGTGCTCGACGAGTATTACGGGGAGTGAGCCGAGAGGTGATAACGCACGGTTCAGCGCCGATAAAAAAGCGGGGATGTATGTCCCCGTTTTTTTGTATAGATGAGCGATCCGCTGTGCCGCGCGAACCGGCCGGCTATTTCCCGCTGCCGAACCAGTAGGTCGCGCTGCGGCCGTTATCGGCGAAAATCTCGATCGTCTTTGTGTCGCGCAGGATGCGAAGGCCGCCGACAGGCTCGCCGAAATCGAAGCTCGCGCCGTACGAGAGCGACACGACGGAGCCGTCGACCGATACGCACGGGTCGGAATCCGCGAGCAGCGGTTCGGCTTCGCGCGCCGGGCGCATGCGAACGGTATCGCCTTTTATGTAAAGCTCGCGCGGGATCGTCAGCGCACCGGCATAATCCGCGCCCTCGTCAAGCTTCTTCGACCAGCTGTACAGCCAGCCGAACAATATCCGCCGGCCGTCCGGCGCTTCGAAGGTCTGCGGCGCGTAAAAGTGCGGGCCCTCCTCTGGCGTGCAGCGCGAGCGCTCCGTGAAGCGCTCCCCGTCGAAATCGCCGACGACGAACTGCGTGCTGCGCCGCTCGCGACCCATCATCGAGAACATCAGCACCCAGCGCCCGTCGAGCGGAAACAGGTCGGGGCACTCGAGAACGGGCCCGCACGACGCGTCCTCGAACAGCACGCCGCCGTACTCCCAGTTGAGCAGATCGTGCGAGCGGAACAGCAGCACCTTGCCGACGCCGTCCTTGCCCGAGCCGCAGACCATGTAGTAAAAACCGCCGCAGCGCCCGACCTTCGGGTCGCGGAAATCTGCGCCGCCGTCGGGGTTCTCGCGTATGACGGGGTTGTGCCCGTACTTTTCGAAGCTATAGCCGTCGGAGCTGTAGGCGACCGACTGCGTCTGCCCCAGCTCCTTCGACACGGACGTGTAGAAGAGCCAAAGCCTGCCGTCGGCTTCGATAGCGCTGCCGGAGAAGCAGCCGCCGTCGTTTTCGTACGGCATGTCGGGGTAGAGCGCGATCTGCCGCTCGGCGAGCTCAAGTAGCCCGCGGCCGGACGCGTGCCCCCAGTGCATCCTGTCCCAGTGCGGCGCAAACGGATTGTGCTGGAAAAACGCGTGGTACTCGCCTTTGTAATAGCACAACCCGTTCGGGTCGTTCATCCAGCCCTTTTTCGGCTCAAAGTGGTGCTTCAGTCTCTCGGGCATAATCATTTCCTCCGTTAATTAAATCGACAGATCCGCCGGTGCGGCTTTACATCGGCAGACCGCCTGCACATTCGCTCACACCGAATTCGCTCACACCGCGCAGCGCAGATGCGCGCTGCCGTTTATCATACCTATATTATAGCGCTGATGTCGGATTTGGCAAGAACAAAAGCGGGCGGGAAAACCCGCCCGCTGTATTATGTAAATGTTATATCAGATTCCCTTTTCGGCGGCGGCGACGACGACACAGTCGCAGAGCACCTGCATCGCGTCCGACAGCTCGGCGTCGTCCGGATATGTAGGCGCGATGCGGAGGTTGCGGTCGCGCGGGTCGATGCCGTACGGGAAGGTCGCGCCGGCGTTCGTCAGCGTGACGCCGGCGTCGCGCGCGAGCTGCCATACGCGCTGCGCACAGCCGTCCGGCACGTTAAGGCTGACGAAGTATCCGCCGCGCGGATGCGTCCAGTCGGCGATGCCGAGTCCGCCGAGCTCGCGCGTCAGCGTGTCCTCGACTATCGCGAATTTGACACGCAGAATCGCGGCGTGGCGCTTCATCTGCTCGCGGATGCCGTCGGCGTTTTTGAAGTACTTGACGTGGCGCATCTGGTTGATTTTGTCCCAACCGATCGTCTGCACGCTCATGATCGACTTGATCTGCGCGAGGTTTTCCTCGGACGCCGCCATGATCGCGACGCCGGAACCCGGGAACGTGATCTTCGACGTCGACGCGAACATGTACACCATGTTCTCGGAGCCGTACTTCTTGCACTCGTCGAAGATGTTCTTCAGCCGGATGTGCTCGTCGTAAATCTCGTGAACGGCGTAGGCGTCGTCCCAGAAGATGCGGAAGTCGGGCGCGGCGGGACGCAGAGCGGCGAAGCGCTCGACGGTTTCGTCCGAATACACGACGCCCTCGGGGTTCGAGAACTTCGGAACGCACCAGATGCCCTTGACGGNNGACCGCGTCCATGTCCGGGCCGGTCGGCGTCATCGGTATCGTTATCATCTCGATGCCGAGCGATTCGCATATCGCGAAGTGGCGGTCGTAACCGGGCGAGGGGCAGAGGAACTTCACCTTCTCCTCGCGGCACCACGGGCGCTCGGAGCCCGGCACGCCGTAGAGCATCGCGCGCGCGACGGCGTCGTACATCAGGTTGAGCGACGAGTTTCCCGCGACGATTATCCGGC
>DBRA01000069.1:14818-15054 GCA_002305445.1 Clostridiales bacterium UBA1380
GCCGTTTTCGGCGAAGCAGTCGGCTCCCTCGGATATGACGCCGAGCATACCGGATGTTATGTCGAGCTGAGCGCGCCCCGGTTTTCCGCGCGACAGATCCAGCTTCTTGCCGGACTGCGCGAATTTATCGAGGCGCGCGCGAGACGCGGCGGCGCGCTGTTCACTGATGATAGACCCCATAGAAATTTGTCCCTGACGCTTTCGTATGTATAGTTCCGGCGCTTCACACGCGAAGC
>DBRA01000073.1:0-614 GCA_002305445.1 Clostridiales bacterium UBA1380
ATACAGCGCCTGCCGTTCTCGTGGCATTCGAAAAACAACACCGGCGACATAATCCAGCGCTGCACTTCGGACGTCGAGACTGTGCGCAACTTCGTCAGCGCGCAGCTCGTCGAGCTCGTGCGCGTCGTGTTCCTCGTGATCGTCGCCGCGTGGATGATGTTTTCGATAGACGCGCGCGTCGCCGCGGTGTCGTGCGCGTTTCTGCCGCCCGTCGCGTTTTACTCGATCTACTTCCACGCGAAGATAGGCAAGAGGTTCCTCGAGGCCGACGAGGCCGAGGGCGTGCTGTCGACCGTCGCGCAGGAGAACCTGACCGGCGTGCGCGTCGTGCGCGCGTTCGGACGCGAGAGGGCGGAGCGCGACCGCTTTGAGCGCGCGAACGTCCGCTGGGCGGATCTGTGGGCGCGGCTCGGACGCATCATGTCGCTGTTCTGGGGTTTATCCGACGTCGTCGCGTGCGCGCAGTACCTTACGGTCGTGCTGCTGTGCGTCAAGTACGCCGCCGACGGCTCCATCACCGCGGGCGACTGCGTCGCGTTCATCTCGTATAACGGCATGCTCTCGTGGCCGGTGCGCTCGCTCGGACGGATAGTTTCCGAGATGAGCAAGGCCGG
>DBRA01000073.1:621-4614 GCA_002305445.1 Clostridiales bacterium UBA1380
CCGCCCGCGCCGCTCGATTTGACCGGCGAAATCTCCTTCGAGCACGTCAGCTTCTCATACTCGAAGCCGGACGATGCCGGTAAAGGTGCGGACGCGGGCAGCGATGTGAAACCTGCCGTGTCCGACACGGACGGCGCAGCCGACGACGGCGCGCTGATCCTCGACGACGTGAGCTTTACGATCGGCGGCGGACAGACGCTCGGCGTCTTAGGCGGCACGGGCTCGGGCAAATCGACCGTCGCCGCGCTGCTCTGCCGGTTATACGACGTCGCGCCCGGCTGCGGCGCCATCACGATAGGCGGCACGGACATCCGCCGCGTCGGCCTGAGCCGGCTGCGCCGCGGCATCGGCATCGTGCTGCAGGAGCCGTTTCTCTTCTCGCGGACGATCCGCGAAAACATCGAGCTCGCCGCGCCGGCCGCCGACGGCGGCGCGGAAGGCGTGCTGTCCGGCCTTGACGCCGACGAAGCGGCGCGCATCGCCTGCTTCGACGAGACCGTTAAGGACTGCCCCGAGGGCTGGGACACAGTCGTCGGCGAGCGCGGCGTGACTCTGTCCGGCGGCCAGAAGCAGCGCGCCGCGATCGCGCGGACGCTGATGAAGCGCGCACCGATCGTCGTCTTCGACGACTCGCTGTCGGCGGTCGACACCGAGACGGACGCGAAGATACGCGAGCGGCTGCACAAGTCGCTGCGCGGCGTCACGACGATAATCATCACGCACCGCGTCTCGTCCGTCGCGAACGCGGACAAAATACTCGTGCTCGACAAGGGCCGCGTCGCCCAGTTCGGCACGCACAGCGAGCTTATCGCCGACGAGAGCGGCATCTACCGCCGCCTCTGGGACATTCAGACCGGCGTCGCCGCCGAAGAGACGGTGAAAGGAGGGACAGCATGACGGAAGAAATAAAAATAAACGCGCAAAAGGAAGAGAACCGCCGCTCGCTGCCGTTCTTCGGTCTGCCGGCGATATACCCGTACCTGAAGCAGTACCGCGGCTCCGTCGCGTTCATCTGCATTTTCATGGCGGGCACGACGCTCGGCGACATCCTGTTCCCGCTTTTCACAAAATACGCGGTCGACGAGCTGATCGTCGCGAAAAACACCGCGGCGATACCGTATTACGCGCTCGCGTACTGCGGCGTCGTGCTGATGCAGCTTATCTGCACGGTCCTGTGGGCGCGCCGCTCGTGCGAAGCCGAGGTTTACGCGAGCCGCGACCTCAAGCGCGCCGCGTTCAACCACCTGCAGACGCTGTCGTTCTCGTACTTCAACCAGAACGCGGTCGGCTACATCCACTCGCGCGTCATGTCCGACACCGGAAAGATAAGCATGCTTGTGTCGTGGGACATAGTCGACCTCACCTATTCGCTGCTGTATATCGTCGGCTCCTTCACCGTCATGTTCGCAGTCGACTGGCGCATGGCGCTGATCGTCGCCGCCGCGCTGCCGTTCATCGCGCTCGTGAGCGTTTTTTTCCAGAAGCGCATGATCGCGGCGAACCGCCATGTGCGCGAGCTGAACTCGCGCATTACGGGCGCGATAAACGAGGGCATAACGGGAGCGAAGACGACGAAAACGCTCGTCACCGAGGAGAAGATGGAGCGCGGCTTCCGCGAACGCACGAAGGAGATGCGCATCCAGTCCGTCTACGCGGCGCGGCTGCAGTCGGCGTATATATCGATCATAACGTCCGCGTGCTTCATCGCCATCGCGTTCGTGCTGTGGTACGGCGGCGCGCAGGTGAAATCGGGCGCGATGCTTATCGGCACGCTGTCGGTGTTCACGAACTACGCGCTCATCATGTCCGACCCGCTGCGCTCGCTCGCGCGCGTCTTCGCCGACCTCGTCAATATCGGCGTAAACATCGAGCGCTACACGCGCCTGCTCGAAACGAAGCCCGACGTCGCCGACACGCCCGAAGTCGAGGAGAAGTACGGCACGACGTTCGCGCCGAAGCGCGAGAACTGGGAGCCACTTGTCGGCGATATCGAGTTCCGCGACGTCAGCTTCAAATATCCCGACGGCGGCGGATACGTGCTCGAGCACTTCAACCTTAAGGTGCCGGCGCGTACGCGCGTCGCGATCGTCGGTGAGACGGGCGCGGGCAAGAGCACGCTCGTCAACCTCGTCTGCCGCTTCTTCGAGCCGACGGACGGGCAGATACTGATCGACGGGCGCGACTACCGCGAGCGCTCGCAGCTCTGGCTGCACTCCAACCTCGGTTATGTGCTGCAGTCGCCGCATCTGTTCTCCGGCACCGTGCGCGACAACCTGCTCTTCGGCCGCGAGGACGCGACCGAGGAGGAGATGCTCGAGGCGCTCCGCGCCGTCGGCGCCGACAAGCTGCTCGAGCGGCTCGGCGGGCTCGACGCGCAGGTCGGCGAGGGCGGCGATCTGCTCTCGACGGGCGAGAAGCAGCTCGTCTCGTTCGCGCGCGCGATACTCGCCGACCCGGCGATATTTGTGCTCGACGAAGCGACGAGCTCGGTCGACACCGTGACCGAGCAGCTCATAGCCGCAGCGACGGAAAAGCTGCTGCGCGGCCGCACGTCGTTCGTCATCGCGCACAGGCTGTCCACGATACGCACCGCCGACATCATACTCGTCGTGCGCGACGGCAAGATAGTTGAGCGCGGCACACATGCGAATCTGATGGCCGCCGACGGCTACTACCGCGACCTCTACATGCGCCAGTTCGCCGACATAAACATATGACGGCGACCGGCGCTCCGGCATTTTACACAGTAAAGCAATAACCATCTGCGCAATGCGCTCCGGCACCGCGGCATATCGCACGCGGCGCCGGAGCGTTTTTTTGCTATAGACACGAGACTGAATCAACGTATATGCGCGCGGCTCCCGCCCGGCGCGGATCGCCCCATCTTCGGATTTATAAATAGCTAACCTTGTTTTAACCGCTGCGGAGTGATATAATATGCATATCACTGTAAAAAATGCATGCCGGAGGAGTTTAAGATGGAGCTGTTTGTCGTAATTCTCAACAAGATCGAAGTGCTGCAGAAGATTCTGTCCTCCTTTATCGAGCTGGGCGTCACCGGTACTACAGTCGTCGACTGCCGCGGAATGCTCTCGTCTCTGAAGGACAACGATGTGCCGATATTCGGCACGCTGCGCGCCGCGCTCAATGGAACGCACAGCGACGAAGGCAAGCTTCTGCTCACGGTCATGCGGCCGGAGCAGGTAAAGTCCGCGCGCGACATCGTCGACGAGGCCGTAGGCGGCATCAACAACCCCGACACAGGCATCATTTTCACAATCAGATTAAACTACACCGAAGGGCTGGCACAAAACAACTGAGATGCAATTCAATATCCTCCTCTATGTGGCAATCGCGATGGCGGTTGCGCTCGTTTTCAACCGCTTCGCAAAACTGGTCGGTCTCCCCAACGTCACAGGATACCTTATCGCCGGACTTTTAATCGGCGGAAGCGTGCTCAACATCGTACCGCGCGGCGTGAGCGAGACGTTAAACATCATCTCGGACGTCGCGCTCGGCTTTATCGCCTTCTCGATAGGCGGTGAATTCAAGCTTGAGAGCATCAAAAAGATCGGCGGCTCCGCGCTGACGATCACATTCTTCCAGGCGCTGTCGGCGACGCTTTTCGTCGACGTCGCGCTGCTGCTGCTCGGTTTCGAGGTGCCGCTCGCGATAACGCTCGGCGCGATCGCGACGGCGACCGCGCCCGCCGCGACGCTGATGGTCGTGCGCCAGTACAAGGCGAAGGGCCCGGTCACACAGGTTCTGCTTCCCGTCGTCGCGCTTGACGACGCCGTCGGCCTCGTCGTGTTCGCGGTGTCGATGTCCGCAGCGCACATCTTCGCGGACGGCGCGGCCATATCGGTAAAGACCGTTCTCGTCGAGCCGCTGATCGAAATCATCGGCTCGCTCGCGATAGGCGCCGCGCTCGGCGCCGTCGTCGCGCTGTGCATGAAGCTGTTCGCTTCGCGCGCGAACAGGCTGTCGGTCATC
>DBRA01000073.1:4644-10118 GCA_002305445.1 Clostridiales bacterium UBA1380
GGCGCGCTGTTCGCCAACCTGACGCACGATATCGACCGGCTGCTCGACGCCAACGACGTGTGGACGGCGCCGCTGTTTATGCTGTTCTTCGTGCTCTCGGGCGCCGACCTTGACCTTTCCGTGCTGCCGACCGTAGGCCTGCTCGGCGTCGCGTACATCCTCGCGCGCTCGCTGGGCAAATACATCGGCACCTTCGCCGGATCGTCGATAGTTCACGCAGATAAGAACATCCGCAACTACCTCGGCGTGGCGCTGCTGCCGCAGGCCGGCGTCGCGATAGGCATGAGCCATGTCGTAGCGTCGGAGCTGCCCGCCTACGGCGCGAAGATAAGCGCCGTCGTGCTATCGGCTACGCTGATCTACGAACTCGTCGGGCCGCTGCTCACGAAGGCCGTGCTCATCAAGGCGGGCGAGATAACGCTGCCGCCTAAAGCGGTAAAGGGCAAGGGATAAATCCGCCTGTCCGCCGCGGCACAGCGGTTTCGGCCGCACATTATCCGCTGCCGCATCAGTCGGACGGATATGTCCGCGGTCTGTATCAATTTTGCACGCGCCGCACGATTTATTAAAAATAACCGCACATCAAGAGCAAATTATAACAAAGTTTATCGCCGCAGCGCGCGGCAGTAAGTGAAAATCTACACATTCCCCTTGCCAAAGCACCGCCAGTAGTGTATAATAGAACAGTATGGCGAAAATTTAATATAAACAGATAAAAGGAGCAATTGCAAGTAATGGCGAAGATCACAACGGACAAGCTCCGCAATGTGTGCCTGCTTGGGCACGGCGGCAGCGGAAAGACCTCTCTCTGCGAAGCGGCCCTGTTTCTTACGGGCGGTACGGACCGTCTGGGCAAGACCGCTGACGGAAACACCGTCTGCGACTACGACCCCGAAGAAATAAGAAGAGGCTTTTCGCTGTCGCTTTCAATAGCGCCCGTCACAACGGGTGACGTCAAGATAAACTTCATCGACACCCCCGGATTTCTCGATTTCGTCGGCGAAGTATACCAGGGACTTCGCGTCGGCGACGCCGCTATAATCACCGTCGACGGCAAGGCCGGCCTTGAAGTCGGCACCGAGCTCGCGTGGGACCGCTGCGAGGAAGCGAAGATTCCGCGCGCCTTCTTCGTCGGCAAGTGCGACGACCCCGAAGCTCATTTCGACCGTGTGTTCAAGGATCTGCGCGAGCGCTTCGGCGTCAGCGTTTGCCCGATATTCGTTCCGACCGGCAAGCCCGGCGTGTTCATCAACCTCATTGACAACAAGGCGTGCGTCTACGACGCGAAGGGCGGACACAAGGAAGCCGACATTCCCGCCGAGTTCGAGGGCGAAGCCGCCGAATACCGCAACATACTGTTCGAGTCCATCGCCGAAACGAGCGAGGAGCTCATGGAGAAGTTCTTCGCCGAGGAGGAGATCACGCGCGAAGAAGCCGTCAAGGCGATCCATGACGGCATAAGCAGCGGCGGCATCGTGCCGGTTCTGTCCGGTTCCGCGACCAACCTCTGGGGCATAGACGAGGCTCTCGCGACGATCGCCGACTCCTTCCCGCATCCCGACACGAAGAGCTCCGAGAAGGCCGAGGACGGCTCCGACATTCCGGTGAAGACCGACGGCACATGCTCGATATTCGTGTTCAAGACGATAGCCGACCCGTTCGTCGGCAAGATGTCGTTCTTCAAGGTCATGGCCGGCACGCTCGCACGCGACGCGGTGCTCCGCAACCTGACGAGCGGACAGTCCGAGAAGATGGCGCACATATACGTCATCAAGGGCAAGAAGCAGACGGAAGTCGAAGAGCTGTGCTGCGGCGACATCGGCGTCATAACGAAGCTGATCGCTACGAACACAAACGACACGCTGACCGCCGGCGACGCGAAGGAATATAAGAAGATCGTGTTCCCGACGCCGTACTACTCCCGCGGAATCGCTCCTGCCGCTAAGGGCGACGAGGACAAGATCAGCACCGGCGTCGCGAAGCTGCTCGAGGAAGACCTCACGATCAAATACGAAAACAACGCCGAGACGAAGCAGATGCTCATCTACGGCATGGGCGACATGCAGCTCGACGTCGTCGTCGCGAAGCTGAAGACGCGCTTCGGCACCTCCGTCGCGCTGACCGAGCCGAAGATCGCTTACCGCGAAGCCATCACGAAGACGGTGCAGGTCGAAGGCAAGCACAAGAAGCAGTCCGGCGGCCACGGTCAGTACGGCCATGTCAAGATCGAGTTCAAGCCGGGCGAGGGAGAGGGACTCACCTTCACCGAATCCATATTCGGCGGCTCCGTTCCGAAGAACTTCCATCCCGCCGTCGAAAAGGGACTGCAGGAATCGATGTCTAAGGGCGTCCTCGCCGGTTATCCGATGGTCAATCTGTACGCCAACCTGTTCGACGGAAGCTATCACGATGTCGACTCGTCCGAAATGGCGTTCAAGATCGCTGCAAACCTCGCGTACAAGCAGCTCATCAACGCCGGCCCCGTCATCCTCGAGCCCATCGGCGAGCTGAAGTGCCTCGTTCCCGATTCGCTCGTCGGCGATATCGTCGGCGACCTTCCGAAGCGCCGCGGCATCGTGCGCGGTATGACGCCGTCCGAGACGAAGAAGGGCTACACCGTCGTCGAAGCCGAGGTGCCGAAGTCCGAGATGCTCGACTACACGATCGCGCTCCGCGCGATGTCGCAGGGCCGCGGCTCCTACACATTCGAGTTCGTCCGCTACGACAAGGTGCCCGCCGCCAACGCCCAGAAGATCATCGACGAAGCGAAGGCAAACGCCGCCGCGGAGAACTGATGAACTTCGGATTTATGTGCATCGCTGCCATATAGATATGCCGCGAAGTTCCGGAAATCTGTTACACAGACTTCCGCCTTGGATACGCGTTGAGCGCTGCCATACGAATATACCGCGAAGTGTACACTTCGGATGTTCGTTAAGCACAGCCATATAAATATGCCGCGAGGTGTATGTTTCGTGCGTGCCGCATGAATATGCGGCGTCGCAGAACGGTATAAAATAAAGCAAAAACGAGAACCGGAAGGGCCGACTTCCGGTTCTTTTTTGCCGCTCTGTCCGCGCGATGCGGATGTTTGCACATTAGTTTACGTTGTTGACTAATTACAGGAAATCGAGTATAATAATAAGAATAAACGACTAATTATTCGGGAAGGGGGAGGGGTGCGCACATGAAGGGCTTCGGGCGCGGCGATCACGACGGAACCGACAGCTACTCGACGAACGCGTTTTACGCGTTTATCGTACTTGCGGCTGTGGTTGTTGTCGTGTTTGTGCTCGTCAATCTCGGGCAGTTTTTTTCATGGCTCGGGACGCTCGCGGGCGTTCTGTCGCCGTTTTTGTACGGCTTCATAATCGCGTATCTGTGCGACCCCGTTCTCCGTTTCTTCCACGAGCGCGTTTTTGCGTTCGTCGAGCGCAAGAAGCCGCGCCGGAAGCTGCGCTACAACCTGTCCGTCGCGGCGGCTTATATAATCCTGATTCTGTTCGTTACGCTTTTCTTCGTGCTCGTCATACCGCAGGTCGGCAAGAGCTACAACGACCTCATGTCGAAGGTCGACGGCTATGTCGCCGCGGCGCAGAGCTGGGCCGACAATTTCGTGCGCACATCCCCGCTTTTCGGCGGCGCCTATAATAATTTTGCGGAGTTTCTCGACGTCAACGCCATAGCGCAGCAGTTCCGCGACGCCATATCGGATTCGTACAACCTAATCAGCAAAGCGGCGAACTATATCGTCAGCTACGGCGGAAAAGTCGTCGTCGAGGTCAAAAACGTCTTCCTCGGCATCGTAATCTCCGTCTACCTTCTGCTCTCGAAGAAAAAGCTGCTCGCGCAGTGCAAGAAGTTTGCGGCGTCTGTCTTCTCGCCGGCGAACTGCGACAGGCTCGCGTCCACGACGCGCTTCGTCAACGAGACGTTCGGCGGCTTCGTCGTCGGCAAGCTGCTCGACTCGCTCATAGTCGGGCTCATCACCTTTATTATACTCGCGGTGTTTTCGATGCCGTACTATCCGCTGATCGCGGTCATCATCGGCGTAACGAACGTTATACCGTTCTTCGGCCCGTTCATCGGCGCGATACCGAGCGCGTTCATCATATTTATAGCCGACCCGCCGAAGGCGATCTGGTTCGTCATCATAATCGTAGCGATACAGCAGCTTGACGGCAACGTAATCGGGCCGAAGATTCTCGGCGACTCGACCGGCCTTTCGGCGCTGTGGGTCGTCGTGGCCATCACCGTCATCGGCGGCTGGTTCGGCATCCCCGGAATGTTCCTCGGCGTGCCGATCTTTGCGGTGCTGTACGCTTTCGTGAAAAAGACGGCCGAAGCGCGGCTCGCGAAGCGCGGCCTGCCGACCGAAACCGACGCTTACCGTTCGAACGGGGGCGCGAACGGCGGCGTTGCGTCAGACGGCGAAAAAACAAGTAAAAACGGTGCGCCGGACGGCGGAGAACCGGATGACAACCCATCTNNGGATGACAACCCATCTCCAAACGGCGCGCCGGACGATGGAGAACCGGATGACAACCCATCTGCAAACGGTACGCCGGACGATGGAGAACCGGATGACAACCCATCTGCAAACGGTACGCCGGACGGCGGAAAAACGGATAACAACAACCCCGCCGACGGCGCATCGGACGGCGGAACGCCGGATAAAGACGCGTCCGGCGATATAGCCGGCGGCGCGCGGGACGGTGACAAATGATCAGCTTCAGACCGACGCGCGAGAAAACTCGCGCCGCACTGTACGCATTTTTTGTGCTCGCGGGAGTCGCGGTGTTCTGCTGCGCGCTGCTCAACCTCGGCGCGGTGATAAGCACGCTCGCGAGGATTTTCAGCGTGTTTTCGCCGATCGCGGGCGGATTCGTGATCGCGTACCTGCTCAACCCGCTGTACAACCTTTTCTCGCGGCGCGTCTTCGCGTTCACGGAGAAAAAGCGCCCGCACCCGCGTCTGCACCGCGCGCTGTCGATCGTATGCGTATACGTCGTCGTACTCGGCGCGTTCGCGCTGCTTTTACGCCTGTTTATTCCGCAGCTCATCGACAGCTGGTCGCGCCTTTCGGAGTCGATCACCGCGTACGCCGAAAACGCCGAGAAATACGTCGTCGACTTCGTCAATTCGCTGCCGTTCGTCAGCGAGCGATTCGAGAATATAAGCGACTTTGTCGACGTTAACAAGCTGTCGAGCGAGATCGGGAAGTTCATCACCGGCGGCTACGACCTTTTTGAAACAATCGTCGAATACGCGGGCAGCTACGCCAGCGCGATCGCGTCCGGCTTCGGCAACACGATTATGGCGCTGATCCTTTCGGTATACCTGCTGCTCGGCCGAGACAAGCTGCTCGCGCAGGCGAAGAAGCTGCGCGCGGCGCTTCTTCCCGAAAGCGCGTGCGCCGCGCTGTCGCGCCTGGCGGCGACTGCCGACCGAACGTTCGGCGGTTATGTCCGCGG
>DBRA01000073.1:10152-19355 GCA_002305445.1 Clostridiales bacterium UBA1380
TGCGGCGCAACGAACATCATACCGTACTTCGGCCCGTTCATCGGCGCGATCCCGAGCGCGTTCCTTATCTTCATCGACAAGCCCGGGAAGGTGCTGCCGTTCGTCATCGTCGTGCTGGTCGTCCAGCAGATCGACGGCAACCTCGTCTGCCCGCGCATCATGCGCGGCACGACGGGACTGTCGCAGCTCTGGGTCGTGACAGCGCTGACCGTGTGCGGCGGACTGATGGGCTTCGCCGGACTAATAATCGGCATCCCCGTGTTCGCGATGGCGTATGAGTTTATCAAGCGCAGCTCCGAAAAGCGCCTTGCCGCGCGCGGGCTGCCCGTCGACACCGCGGACTACTATCCGCCCGGCGACGGCCCGGACGAGGATAAGCCGTCGGCCGTCTCCCGCGCCATGAGCTGGCTCGGCGCGAAGCTCGGCCGCTTCTTCAGGTGGCTCGCGGCAAAGACGAAAAAGCTTTTCGGAAAATTCACCGGCTCCGTCCGCACGGCAGCGTCGCGCGTGTCCGCGGCGATCCGCAGGCGGCGCGGGAAATAAGCGGCAGCAACACAGACAGAAAGAGCGTGACATAAAATGAAATATATAGGAATACTCGGGTTCGGCATCGTCGGCGGCGGCGTCGCAGAGCTGATCGACCAGACCCGCGCGCAGTTTGAAACGCAGCTCGGCGGCGAGTCCGTCGAGGTCAAACGCATACTCGACCTTCGCGACTTTCCCGGCTCGCCGTGGGCGGACCGCGTCGTGCGCGATGTCTCGGCCATAACGGACGACCCGGAGATCTCGCTCGTCGTCGAGGCGATGGGCGGATCCCGTCCCGCCGTCGACTACACGCGCGCCTGCCTGAAGGCAGGGAAGCATGTCGTCACGTCGAACAAGGAGGTCGTCGCCAACTTCGGCGCGGAGCTGCTTGCCCTCGCCGCGGAAAACAACGTCCGCTACATGTTCGAGGCCAGCGTCGGCGGCGGCATCCCGATCATCCGCGCGCTGCGCACCGGCCTGCGCAACGACCGCATCACCGAGATCGAGGGCATACTTAACGGTACGACAAACTATATACTTACGCGCATGCAGGACGCCGGACTGTCCTTCGACGACGCGCTCGCCGAAGCGCAGAAACTCGGCTATGCCGAGGCGAACCCGTCCGCCGACATCGACGGCACGGATTCGCAGCGCAAGATCGTCATCCTGTCCGCGCTCGCTACGGGCGCGCTGCCGGACGTCTCCGGCGTGTACGTGCAGTCGCTGCGCGGCATCGGCACGGCCGATATCGACGCGGCGAGGCGTCTCGGCGGCGCGGTCAAGCTCGTCTGCCGCGCGAAGATCGAGGAGGAGGGCGTGTACCTGTCCGTCTGCCCGGCAATACTGCCGTTCTCGAACCCGCTCGCGCATATCCGCGACGTATATAACGGCGTCGTCGTGCGCGGCGCGCTCACCGGTGACATCATGCTGTACGGCCGCGGCGCGGGCCGCTACCCGACCGCCGGCGCCATCCTCAGCGATATCGTGTCCGTGTACTCCGGCGCGGAGGAGGCAGTGCGGCATGAAAGCTGGACGCGCGGCGAGAACATCCTGCCCGCGCATACGCTCAAGTGCCGCCGTTACGTGCGTTATCGCGCGGACGCGCCGGAAAGCGCTGCTATCGCCGGCGACCGCATCGCCGGATCGCCCGAAGGCTTCACCGAGGTCATAACACCCGCCGTCGACGACGATCAGCTCGCGAAGATGCTCGCCGGCGCGAAGATAACGCCCGTCTCGGTTCTGCGCGTATTTTAATTCAAATCATAATTAAGGAAAACAATTTATGGACTCTGTAATCGACATTCGCGGCATCGCCCGCGACGACGACATACTCGCCGTCACGCTTCACGGGCTACCCGACCGACCCGGCATCGCCTATTTCGTGTTTGACCTGCTCGCCCGCGAAAGCATCGATGTCGATATAATCCTCCAATCCATCTCCGAATCGCAGAAGAACGACATCGTGTTCACGGTCAGGCTCACTGACCGCGACCGCATAAACGAAGTGCTCAACCGCAACCTCGCGGCCATCGGCGCAGACAGCTTCGTCATCGACAACGTGTCGAAGGTGTCCGTCTCCGGCGTCGGTATGAAGGGCACGCCGGGCGTGGCGGCGAAGGTGTTCCGCGCGCTGTACGACGCCGGCGTCGAGATTATGCACATATCGACGAGCGAGATCAAGATCTCGCTCCTTATGCGCACCGAATACGCCGCCCGCGCGATGGACGCGCTTTACGCCGCATTCAACTTCACCGTATAACGCGACGCCGCGGACGCGGCGTTCGGCTTTGCCGCAACTGAACTTGACTTTAAATAAAAAAACGGCCGAAGAGCGGCTGCGCCGCCCTTCGGCTTGTTTTTTATTGCTATGTGCTGTGCTTCGGCAATCAAGCTGTGCAGATAATTAACGCCGGAGCATCATTATATAACGTTCGTGGTGCGCGCACGCGCTTCGTTTTTATCCCACGTTGACGATGCGCAGCTTTAGCCGACGCGCCTGACGTACGGTTGCGGCGGTTCCGCCGCGCGTGCCGTTATAGCAGCAAACGCATACGGACGAGGACGCGAGCATCGCGCTGTTGCGGAAGAACATGGTCTCCGGCCCTGTGTATTCGTCGGAGAGCCGTATCCGCTTGTCGGCCATCGCGTAGACGACGCCGTAAGCGCGGCGGTCGGAGCGCGACCAGCGGCGCGTCTGGTTTTTGCACGGCAGGTAGAGCGTCAGCGTGACGTCCGGTATGCGCCGGCGCAGCTCGATCACGCGGATAGCGGCGAGTGTGTCGAAGCCGCGCGCCCCGCCAGTGATGAAGTTTCTGTATCCGGAGCGGACGAGCGCGGCGAGCAGACTGTCGAGGCGGTGCGCGAGGTCGTCGTCGTCGAGACGCACGCCGCGGTGACCGGTAAAGCAAACGGTTCTGTCCCTCACGCGCCCGCTCCTTTCGACTTGTTGCTTTAATATTTTACCACATCGGCGGCAAAATATGTTAACGTCATATGAACGGACGTGCCTCCTCTTTTGCTTGACAATTTTTACACCCGATAATATAATAAGATATATATGCTTACAGAAAAGAAAGGCGGAACGCGTTTGAGGCTGATTCTGGCGCCGATGGCGGGCGCGGGAGATATTGTGTTCCGCCGTTTTTGCCGTTACAGCTCGGACGGCGTTCTGCGTACAAGCCCCGGCATTGCCGCAGTCGGCAGCGACAGCAAAGCGATCGGTGCGGATTACGCCGTTTCCGAGATGATCTGCGCGCGCGCGCTCGTATACCGCGACCCCGCGACGGCGGAGATGGCGCGCATCGCCGCGGACGACACGCCGCTCGCGCTCCAGATATTCGGCTCGGAACCGGACATAATGGCATACGCGACGGCGGCGCTCTGCTCGGGCGGGTATAAGAACTGCCGCTCCGAAGCGGCGCCCGCCGCCATTGACATAAACCTCGGCTGCCCCGTCAAGAAGATCGTCGCGAACGGCGAGGGTTCGGCGCTCGCGCGCGATGTAAACGCGGCCGCCGCAGTCGTCGCCGCCTGCGTTAAGGCGGCGGAGCCGTATTCGATACCGGTCACGGTCAAGATACGCGCCGGATGGGACAGCGATCACATCAACTGCGCAGAGCTTTCGCGCGCATGCGAGGCGGCCGGAGCCGCCGCGATAACGGTACACTGCCGCACGCGCGAGCAGTTTTATGCTCCCTCGGCCGACTGGCGCTACGCCGCGATGGTGAAGGAAGCGGTGCGCATACCCGTCGCGGTAAACGGCGACATCGCGTCCGCCGAAGACGCGCTCCGCGCACTCGAGATAAGCGGAGCGGACGATGTCGCCATCGCGCGCGGAGCGCTCGGGCGACCGTGGCTCTTCGCCGACATAAAGGCGGCGATCGCATCTCCCGCGAAGGAGCCGATCAAGCCGTCGCCGCGCGCGCTTATAAAAGCGTCGCTCGACTACGTCGCCGCCGCCGTCGCCGAAAAGGGCGAGTGGAAAGGCATACGCGAGAGCCGGCACCACGTCAGCGCGTTTCTGCACGGCTTCGAAGGTGCGGCGGCGCTTCGCGACGCCGCGGTCCGCGCCGACACGGAGGAGGAGCTTCACGCGATTCTGACCGCGTCCGACGCATACAAAAAAGAGTGACAGCAAAATAAACATAGATATGTGAAAGCGGAGGAGGTGATGGGAACGGAAACGCGGTTATTTAAAAAACCGTTGCCGGCGGCGGAACCGACCGACAGCGAACTTGTCGAGCGCGCGCGCGACGGAGACGACAACGCCTTCGGTGCGCTTGTCGACCGCTACGGCAAGCTCGTATATAACGTCGCCTATTCCAAGGTCGGCAACGCCGACGACGCTGCCGACGTATCGCAGGAGATATTTTTGAAGGCGTGGCGCTCGCTCGCCGGCTTCCGCGGCGATTCGAGCTTTTCGACGTGGCTCTGCCGCATCGCCGTCAACGCCTCCCTCGACTACATACGCAAGAACCGCAGGACCGTGACCGTTTCCCTCACACGCGCCGACGACGAAGACGACGAGCGCCCCGAAACAGACATCGCGGACGGATCGGTCGAAGCCGACCCCGTCGCCGGTGCGGAGCGCACCGAAACCGTCGAGCTCGTGCGCCGCGCGATCGACGCGCTGCCGCCCGAAGCGCGCGAGATCATCGTCCTGCGCGACATGCACGGCATGGCGTACAGCGACATCGCAGACGTCATGGGTCTTGAGCTCGGCACCGTAAAGAGCCGCATCAACCGCGCCCGCACTCAGATAAAGGAGTACCTCGTTTCCCGCGGTTATGTTTTCTGAAAATATTGCCTTTCGAAATAATTGACCGAACAGGAACAAAGTCGCGCGGGGCGCGTCTATAACATTGCATGCGGAAGATGACGCCGCGTGCTAAAAACGAAACAAAGAGGCTCACATGTCCGATAACATAAAAAATATTACATGTGAAGCCGCTCACGACTGGCTTGACGAATACGCAGCCGGCCGGCTTGACGGGGAAGGAGCGGCTTTACTCGAAGCGCACCTTTCCTCGTGCGGCGGGTGCGCGCGCGAATACGCGCAGCTCGCGAAGCTGACCGAAGCGATAAATTCGGCGGCGCTGGAACCGCCTGCGTCACTGCGCGCATCGGTGATGGCCGGTATAGCGGCGCAGCGGCGCGAAGCGAAGCGGCTGGCCCGCATCAGGAACATCACGCGCTGGAGCGCGGTTGCTGCGGGGGCAGTGATTGTGCTTGCGGTGGCTGCGACAGGCATAATCGGCAGGATGACGCGTTCGTCCGCCGACATGGCGGGCAGCGACGCACTCGCGAAGTCAAACACAGCCGCCGAAACGTATGCGGCGTCGGCGCGCGGCGCGGAAGACGATATTTACGCGTCGGCGGCGGAGACTGCCGCGGCGGACGAATACATCGCCGAAGCGATGGAAGAAGCGCCGCTCATGATGATGGCGGTGCCGTCCGATGATGTTGCAACCGAAGGCGAATATGCGATATCAGATGCAATCGTAGACAGCGCGTCGTCCGGCGGCGGCGAAACAGGCGCCGCCGGCAGCTCAGCCGCACTATCCGGCGATGTGACCGCCGCAAGCGGCGATATGGAAATTCCGGCAAGTTCNNGAAGTGCTCCGCGCCGCAGTGGATTACCGCCGCACCATCCGATGATAAAACCGAAGAACCGGAAAACGCCCCGGAAACAAAAGTAAACGAGACGGCGATGGAATATATGCCGGACGGCTCCGGCTACACCTATACGGCCGGCACGCCGTATATGAGCGACCCGTACGACATGCCGTTCACGGCCGCGGTCTCCGATCCCTGCATTTCCGCCGACCTTGTGGGAGACGGCGCGCTGAACGAATGGGGCAACACCGTCTATGTGACGCTCGACGTCCGCGAAAGAAAAAGACTGCCGCTGCTCGCGCTCGTTGTGCGCGACTTCGGCGTCGGCGTAAAAGAAGGCGCGCCCACGCGCGACGATCTGAGCGCCGCGCTTGTTGCCGCGGGGCTTACCGAAGCCGACGCGTCAGCGCTTGCCGATGTGCTGATATACGGAGACGACGGCGAGATTCGTCGCGCATGCCTCGGCGAATACGCGCAGCTCGTCGACGGCGATATCCTGACGCAGCGCTGGCTGGAAGCCCACCCTGACTATTCATGAGAGGATGATGTAAATCATCCTCTTTTCATCGGCGATAAATGAGCAAATAATCGATCGAAACTGTTTTATAGATCAGCAATTCAAAAAGACCCGCTCCGATACGGAGCGGGTCTTTTATCAATCATCGCTTGCGCGGTTAATTCGATTCGCTTTCGGCGGCGGCGTCGGCTGCGGCTTCCTCCTCGAGCGCGTCGAGGTCGTCGAGCAGCGCGCGGATGGAGAGCGAGATCTTCTTGTGCTCGTAGTCGATGTCCGTGATCTTGACGTCGACCTCCTGGCCGACCTCAAGGACGTCGGCGGTGCGGGCGACCTTCTCGCGGGCGATCTGGCTGATGTGGATAAGGCCGTCTGCGCCCGGCACGACCTCGGCGAAAGCGCCGAAGGGCATGAGCGAGACTATCTTAACGGTGGCGATGTCGCCGACCTTGTACTTGTCGGTGAATATCTTCCACGGGTCGGTGTCCTCGGTCTTGTAGCCGAGCGAAATGCGCTTCTTCTCGCGGTCGAACGACTTGACGAACACCTTGATGACGTCGCCGACTTTAACGACCTCCGAGGGGTGGCGGATATGCTTCCACGACAGCTCGGACATGTGAACCATGCCGTCGACGCCGCCGAGATCGACGAACGCGCCGAAGCTCGTGAGCGATTTGACGGGGCCTTCGTAGGTGTCGCCCTCGTGGATGTTGCTCCAGAAGGCTTCCTCTTTGGCCTTGCGCTCGGCCTGACGGTATTCGCGGATGGAACCGTAGGCGCGCTTGCGGTCCTCGCGGACCTCGATGATCTTTATCTTCTGGGTCGTGCCGACGAGGGTGTTAAGGTCGCCCTCCTTCGGAATGCCCGTCTGCGATGCGGGGACGAAGACGCGGACGCCGTCCACGCTCATAACGACGCCGCCCTTGACGGCTTCGGTGACTCTGCCTTCGACGGTCTCTTTCGATTCCGCGGCGGCCACGATGTTCTTCCAGTTCTTCGAAGCGTCGACGCGCTTCTTTGAAAGCATCGCGATTCCGTCCACGTCGCTCACTTTAATTACAAAGGCCTCGACTTCGTCGCCGATTTTGAACATGTCGGCGAGCTTCGCGTTCGGGTCGTCGGTGATCTGGTCGCGCGTGACGACGCCTGTCGATTTGGCGCCGAGGTCAAGCTTGATCTCGGTCGGTGAAATGTCCATGACAACGCCGACGACTGTGTCTCCTGTATTTAAAGTTTTGATTGATTCGCCGAGCATTTTACCGAAATCTTCGGTCTTGTACTGCTCATCCATGGTAACTTCTCTACCTCCGATTTGATTTGCGCAACTATCTCGCCGATTAATTCGTCCGGTGCGGACGCTCCGGCGGTAACGCCTATTATAAACTGTGCGGGGGATTCTCCCGCATCCGGTGGCGAAGCGCGGTCTTCCGCGCCGCCGGTGTGTCCGTGCCGCATATGCATACATAAAAGCGCCGCGGAGATAGAGCTATCTTCCGCGAAAACGCCGGCAGCGTCGCTTACCCTGCTCACCGCAAAGGTCAGCGGGCATATATTTTTGCATAAAGCAAGCAGAGCGCGCGTATTCGAGCTTTCGGCGCCGCCGATGACGAACATCGCGTCGGCTCTTGCCGAAAGAAGCGCGGCTTCTCTCTGCCGTTTTTCCGTAACACCACATATTGTACCAAAAATTTTAGCTTTTGTATATAGCTTTTTTATAAATTCTTCGGTTTTTTTCCACTCCGATACGCTGAAAGTCGTCTGCGCGGCGACATAAAGCGGCAATATATCGGAATCACCGTCGGATTCTGGTATTTTTTCCGTAAATTTATCGGCGTATCCGCCGTTATCCGGAAGGCCGAGCGCGCCGGACGCGGCGGCGGCCATCGCCTCTTGCGCGTTTGCGGCGACGACGCAGCGCGGATTGTGCGAGCGCGTGCCGAGCACCTCGGGGTGATGCGCGTCGCCCATCAGAAGGAGTATCGCCCCCTCCGCCGCCGATTCGCGCGCGATCTGGTGCAGCCGCGCGACGCACGGGCATGTGCCGTCTATCACGTGCAGCGACGGCGGCGCTTTTGCCAGCGTTTCTTCCACGGCGGCGGTGACGCCGTGCGCGCGCGTGACAAGCGTCGTCCCGACGCCGCGTCCGGCGTCCGCGATCAGATCGGGCAGCTGCTCCTCGCTGATCGGCGGCGCGCCGCGCAACGCCAGATCCGCGACGTATTCGTCGTTGTGGATCAGCTTGCCGAGCGTGCGGACGCGGACGGTTTTATCCGCGGCCGCGTCTGCGAGCGCGCTCTCGAGAAGCTGCGCCGCGCGCCTTACGCCGAAGCAGAACCCGCCGTCCGCGACTTCGATCACTACCTCCATAAAAACCGTATCTCCGTTCGAGCCGCGACGCGTGCGAGCGTGCTCACACGCGGCACTGCGGCAGATATTACTATAAATTTCGCATTCTCGCGCACATCGCGATGTTTGCGCCGCGGCCGCACCTGTTTACCGATTTTCCGCGCACATGCGCGCGTCACGGCTGCGGCGTGCTGCCGAGCGCGCAAATCCGGTCGAACACGATGCGCGCGGCGCGCTCGTATTCGGCGGAGCCGCCGGACTCGAAGCCGAGCTCCGCGTATCGTATCGGCTCGCCGATAATGACCTCCGTGCGCCGGAAAAGGCGCGTTTTCATACCTTTTGTACGTATGAAAACGGGCAGTATGTCGGCCTTCGCGCGGTACGCGAGCATGCCCGCGCCGCCCTTTACGGGCGTCGTCGCGGGATCGACGCCGGGGTAGCGGTGACCCTGCGGAAAGATGCCGACGAGCTCGCCCTCGCCAAGCAGCGCGACCGTGCGCCGTATCGACGCTACGTCGGCGCCGCCGCGGTCGACCGGGAACGCGCCGAGCGCGCGTATCAGCGGCGCGATGATCGGCACGCGGAACAGCTCCTTTTTCGCCATATACCGCAGCGGACGGCGGAACGCCGCGCCGAGCGCTATGACGTCGAGCATGCTCGTGTGGTTGCAGCAGACGAGCATGCCGCCCGTCTCCGGCTCGTT
>DBRA01000073.1:19495-22470 GCA_002305445.1 Clostridiales bacterium UBA1380
CGCAGCGGAGACAGCTCGCGCTCGCTGTCGTTTTTATCGCGCGCGATCATGTCGGCGAGCACGGTCTCGTAATCGGCCGGCGTGCCGCGCCGCTCCAGCTCGAGCACGCGGCGGTACGCCCTGTCCTCGACCGACGCCGAGAGGAATATCTTGACGTCGGCGTTCGGCATGACGACCGTGCCGATGTCGCGCCCGTCCATCACTACGCCGCCCGCCTCGATCATCCTGTGCTGAAAGTCGAGCAGCTTCTCGCGGACCGCGCGTACGCGGCTGACAGCCGACGAATACATCGACATTTCGGGCGTGCGTATCTTGTCCTCGACGTCCTCGCCGCAGAGCAGAACGTGCTGGCCGTCCTCGGTCATGCGCGCCGATACCGAAATCGACGGGAGCAGCGCGACAAGCGCGTCCTCGTCTTCGACAGCACCGTCGCGCAGCGTCAAACCGGCGCGCTTTGCGGCGAGTCCGACCGTGCGGTAGAGCGCGCCGGTGTCGACGTATACGAGCCCGAGCGCGCGCGCAAGCCCTTTCGCAAGCGAGCTCTTGCCGGCGCCGCCCGGCCCGTCGACCGCGATTCTCAGAGATTTTTTCATGATATTACAGTCTGTTCCTTTTTTGGAGATTATTTTATCAAGCAAAAGCGGCCGTGACGCCGCTTTTTATATAACCCAGATAAACGTCGGTTTATGGTAAATCGACCGCGCGCCGCGGGTTTGTTTGTTCCGGCCGCCGCTTTGACGCGCCCGTGCGCGTTATGGGTTCGTTTCCTTTTCGCGCTTCGGGGAGGACGCGCGGTCGACGGCGTCGTCGACGAACTCCATGATGTCGCCGAAGCTGCACTTCAGCGCGGCGCAGACGCGGCACAGCACATCGGTAGTTACGTTTCTGTCCTGCGCCAGCTTTGTGACGGACGCGGAGCTTATACCGGCGAGAGCGCCGAGATCCTTTTTGCGCAGGCGTTTGCGGCGCATAAGCTTCCACAGGCGAGAATAACTGACGGACATTTCTGTGATCCCTCCGGCGGTTATCTGACAAGAATGGTTTTCATTTTATACAGTTATTATACACCGTCGTCATGTTACGCGCAAGCAAAAAATAAAGCCGCAAAGGCGGCGAAAATATGCGCCGGCGGCGGGTGAAACGTTATAAACATAAAACAAGCAGCGTCCGCTCGCGGAACAATCGCGGTAAAAATAAAAACCGCGTCGTTTAAACGCGGTTTAAACATATGCGCCCCTGCCTCCGCAGTCAGAGCAGACCCGCGTGGCCGAGCAGCTTCCAGACGTTCAGCGCGGAGACAAGCACGCCGACGCAGATCAACATCGGTTTTTTCGGAATCTTCGAGCAGATAGCCGCCCCGATCGGCGCGGCGATCACGCCGCCGATAATGAGCCCGATGATGATCGACGCATGCTGCCTGAAGTCGCCGAGCAGCGCGGCGAAAGCCGTCGTCTCCGCGACAGTGACGAAAAATTCGGCGGTGTTGACGGTGCCGATTGTCTTGCGCGTGTCGTGACCGGACGCGAGCAGCGTCGAAGTCACGACCGGCCCCCAGCCGCCGCCGCCCATCGCGTCGGACAGGCCGCCGACGAAGCCGAGCGCGCTGACGGCCGCGCCGGCTTCGCGCTCATGGCGGTCTTTCGAAAACGCCTTGACGAATATCACAACGCCCATGACGATCAGATAAACGTCGATGGCTATATCGACCGCCGTGATCTGGAACCGCGAAAGGATATACGCGCCTAAGACGCCGCCGATCGCGCCCGGTATGACGAGGCGAAGAAACAGCGTCCGGCTGACGTTTTTCAGCTTGATATGCGATATGCCCGAGACGAGCGTCGTAAATATCTCGGCCGCGTGCACGCTTGCGCTCGCCGCCGCCGACGGCACGCCCGCGGCGCGCAGGAACGTCGACGCGCTGACGCCGTAAGCCATGCCCATCGTCCCGTCTATCATTTCGGCGACGAAGCCGAGCAGGATATAAATTAATACTGTCATAAGGCGCCTTTCATAAAAAAATATTATGACAAACATAACAAGCGCTTATCATCCGGCGGTATTATAATATGCCGCCGCCGCCGCGTCAAGCTTGACGGCGCACAATCGCGCGTGTTATGACGGCTGCGGTAAAAAAAGCCGCGCAGCGCACAATCGGTGCAGCGCGCGGTAATAAAAAAACGACCGCTTTACGGTCGTTTTTTTTCCGCGCTTATATCGGATTCTGTCACGCCGCGCGCAGCAGCTTTACGCACAGAAGAACTCCGGCTACGCATTCGACCAGCACAGCCGCGTTGTACAGCGCGATGAGAACAATCGCGAAGACGAATGATGCGCCCTCGGCTTTGATCTTTCCGGAGACAAGCATAATCGCCAAAAGAGTTGCCGTTTCCGCGATGAGGCCGGCTGTGATCGCATTCGCGTACAGGTGCGCCCTGTGCGCCGCGAAGACGAGCAGCAGCGAGCCGGCAAGGATAAACGGAAACAGCTCCGCTGTCGCCAGATAGTCCATCAGAAACCTTTTTTCGGCTATGCTTCCGGCAATCGAAGTGACAATCATAAAGACGAGCGGAACAAGTAAAACCGCGAGCCCGATTACCGCAATGATTTTTACACCCGGTGACGCTGTCATTTCGGATCCACCCCCTATATAAAATTTTGAAATGCTGCGAATATGTTCCGACACAATAAATAATAACGGCGCGCGGCGGTGATAATAGAAATGACGCAGCGGACAGCGCGGATATGGGCGGAGCGTTTTGCGGAGCCCGCGCGCAACAATGCGCGATCTGCGCATATAATATAACGTAAGAACAATGGCGTTCCTGCATCTGCGGCATATCCGCGTGTTGGGGGCGCTTTTTTTGAGGGAGCGAATTTATGTGCGGACTTGGAGGTTTCTGCGACTTCAACCGTGATTTTACCGCATCCGAATCGGCGGTGCGGGAGCACTCGGACATACTCATAAATATGCGGCG